>JAQGKA010000389.1 GCA_028290355.1 Tardiphaga sp.
CCGCTTTGGTGCGGATTCATCCGCGCGGCGCTGCCATGATCAGACCCACATCGAGGTCTTCGAAGGAAGAGGCCGCGTCGCATTGGCCGCATCGCCGTAGTTGTAACTCCGGCGTGCCTCGGTCATAGCACCGGCGACGCCCGCATCGTCGCGTGGCAACCCAGATCAAAACCGGAGTCGATGATGGACGAGTTGAACGGACGAATGATCGCCTGCCAGATTTTGATCACTGGACTGATCGCACGCGTCGCCAATGAGTCACCCGATCCGCTGCGGTTTCTCTCCGACTATCGCGACGAGATCAAAGCGGTGGTGCGCGGAATCAACATCGCGGGGATGGAGAACACCGATCGCGTACGGCAGACCGCGTTGCAGACCGTCGATGAAATGTTCTCGCTGATGAAGCCGCCCAGCGTCGATTGAGGCGGCGGAAAGGGCTCGGTGAAATGTCGAGCCTGTTTAGAACGATTTGAAACAGCTGCCTCGTAACCATTATGGAGGCCCGCTTTCAGCACTCAGTTTAGAATGATTATTATCTGGATGTATTCAAACGTATCCGTGCCGCATTTTCGCCAGAACGCATTGACCGCAAATTTCCCACTCGATACTCCGCCCGTGAGACAAATTATCGCAGTGACCGCGTCACTGCGTCACATTTTTGCGGGGCGAGTAGATGAGCACGGCTAAGGCACCTCGATCGTTGCGTTCGGGGGCGACAACCCTTTCGACCAATGAAAATAGCCCCTCCGGCCGCAAGGTCTCGGCCGTCGCCGGCCTCATCGCGGTCGCCTCCTTCAGCGGCGCGGAAGCGCAGCAATCCAATCTCCCGCCGGTCACGATCGATGCCCCGGTCGCCCGGCCACGTCCGGCCGCGTCGAAGCCGACGCCGGACCAGACCCGTGCCCGCACCGCGCTTCGCCGCGCCGCGCGCCGGACCCAGCCGGCGCAGGTCGCGCCGGTGCCGTTTCCCAATGCTGGCGGTCTCGCGGCCGATCCCTATGCCGACCCGGCGGCGCCCTACAAGGGTGACCGGCTGGCCGGCGGCAAGTTCACCGAGAAGCTGCTCGACACGCCGCGCAGCGTCACGGTGCTGACCAAGGACATTATCGAGGACAAGAACGCCACCTCGCTGCGCGATCTCGCGCGCTCCACCGCCGGCGTGACGCTGGGCACCGGCGAGGGCGGCAACGCGTTCGGCGACCGCTTCTTCATTCGCGGCTTCGACGCCCGCAACGATGTGTTCGTGGACGGTGTGCGCGATCCCGCCGTCAGCATCCGCGAAAACTTCTTCACCGAGCAGGTCGAAATCCTGCGCGGGCCGGCCTCGTCCTTTGCCGGGCGCGGCACCGCCGGCGGCGCCATCAACATTGTCACCAAGCAGGCCGGCGACAAGAACTTCTACAACGCCGAAACCAGCTTCGGCACCGACGCCACCAAGCGCGTCACGCTCGACGCCAATCAGGTGCTGAGCCCGACGGTGTCGATCCGCGCCGGCGGCCTGTTCCAGGATGCCAATGTCGCCGGCCGCGACGTCACCACCGACGATCGCTGGGGCGGTTTTGCCGCGATCAAGTGGACCCCGGTCGATGCCGTCAAGGTGACGGCCAACTACATCCACACCGACCTGAACTCGATTCCGGACTTCGGTGTGCCGTGGGACCGCAAGGCCAACCAGCCCTCGACCGAAACCGGCGTCGCCAACCGCAGCACCTATTATGGTTTCGCCAACCGTGACTTCCAGCACGCCCGCCAGGACATCGGTTCGCTGAACACCGAAGTCGCGCTGACCCCGGACATCTCTTTCAGCAACAAGATGCGGCTTGAGCGCTCGACGCTGGCCTATGTCGGCACGCTGCCGGAAGCACCGCGCGCCGGCATTCCCGGCTATCTCGCCGATCCCGCCGGCTTCGGCCTGGTGCAGCTCAACGCCGTCAGCCGCTACCAGACCACCGACGTGATCGCCAACCAGTCGGACTTCAAGTTCAAATTCGACACCGGCCCGATCAAGCACACCACGGTGGTCGGCGCGGAAATCTCGCGCGAAAAGGTCGGCATCGACACCTATACCGGCCTGACCACGGAATCGCTGCCGGGCGGCAGCACCAGCATCGGCTCGGTGATCGTTCCGATCGGCAATCAGAACCTGACCTACGCCAGTTTCGCGCAGCCCACATTGGTCGGCAACCCGAGCAATTTCCGCGTCGATACCAATGCCGGCTACCTGATCCACACCGCCAACTATAATGACGTCCTGCTTCTGAACGGCGGCGTTCGTTACGATGACTACAGCGTTAGCGCCAGCAAGCAGATTCCGTCGGCGACGACGTTCCCGCAAAAGGCGGACAGCGGCAATCTCAACTACAATGTCGGCCTGACCCTCAAACCCGTGCCGTTCGGCAGCGTCTATGCGGCCTACGCGACCTCGACCAATCCGGTCGGCTCCGAACTCGATGGTACCGACGCGCGCTATGGCAATTTCAATCTGAACGGCGCCTACAACCAGGTGTTCGAGCCGGAGAAGAACAAGTCCATCGAAGTCGGCACCAAGTGGGAATTGTTCGACCGCCACCTGCTGCTGACCGGCGCGCTGTTCCAGACCACCAAGGAAAACGCGCGCGAACAGTTGACGGTCAACGGCGCGACTCAGATCGTCGCCAGCGCGGCCTATCGCGTCCAGGGCATCGACCTCGGGGTTGCGGGCAAGATCACCGACCGCTGGAGCGTGTTCGGCGGCCTGGTGCTTATGGACTCGCGGGTGCTGAACTCCGCGACCCCCGCCTTCGTCGGACGTGACCTCGCCAACATCGCGCACCAGTCGTTCAACGTGCTTACCAAGTACAAGTTCGATTATGGCTGGGAAGTCGGCGGCCAGGCGACCTATCAGTCGCAGCGCACCGGCGGCATCCTGTACACGACCACCACGACGGTATTGCCCGAATACTGGCGCTTCGACATGTTCGTCGAGAAGAAGATCGACAAGAACATCACCTTGAAGCTGTTCGTCAACAACCTGACGAACAAGCTGTACTATGACGGTTTCTACAACAGCGCGGCGCCGTTCGTGCTGGTGGCGCCAGGCCGTTCGGGGACTCTGGTGCTCAGCGGCAAGTTCTAGAACGCGGGAACGAGGCCGAATGCCGGCCTGCTTTCTTTCGCTGTACTTGTGTGAGATGAGATACGCCGTTTCCGGACCAATCCCGGAAGCGGCGAATTTCTTGAAGCCCTGCGTTGGGAGTATTCAATGCTGATCTGCGTACCCGATGTCCTGAGCAAGAGCGATGTGGCGGATTTCCGCCGCGTCATGGATGCCGCTGACTGGGAAGATGGTCGCTCCACCGCCGGCGCGCAATCCGCTTTGGTCAAGAAGAACGAGCAACTGCCGCCGGACAGCGAGGTGGCGCGGAGCCTTGGCAATCGCGTCATTTCGGCGCTGACATCCAATCCGCGCTTCATCTCGGCGGCGATTCCGCTACATATCTTTCCGCCGCTGTTCAATCGCTATGCTGCATCCGACGGCCATCACTTCGGCGTCCATGTCGACAACGCCGTGCGCGGCGACCACCTCACCGGAATGCGCATCCGCACCGATCTCTCGGTGACGCTGTTCTTGTCCGAGCCTGACGAATATGACGGTGGCGAACTGGTGGTCGAAGACAATTACGGCTCGCACGAAGTCAAGTTGGCCGCCGGCGATCTCGTGCTTTATCCAGCGTCCAGCCTGCACCTGGTGACGCCGGTGACGCGGGGAACTCGCGTCGCCTCGTTTTTTTGGCTGCAGAGCATGATACGAGATGCCCACGCGCGCAGCATGATCTTCGATCTCGACAGCGCGATCCAAAGTCTTGTCGAACGACTCGGACGAGACGATCCCGAGACCGTCAAACTGACCGGCATCTATCACAACCTGATCCGCTACTGGGCTGAGGTCTGATCGCGTCGTCTTTTGGAGCGCCTCTCAAATGAGTGGCTGCGCAGTCGTTTGTCGCTGGCATCGTTCTGTTCACGCAGCGGAAATCTTCTTTGGGATATTTCTGACTACACTTTAGAGCGATTTCGATCTTGATATATTCAAGCATGACTGCGCCATGATGCCGCGTACGTCGCATTGACCGGCATTTCAGCGCACGGTTACTCTCGCCTGAGATCAACGCAAACAAAACAGCGTGATCGAATTTGGGTTGGTAACAGGGGCTATATATGGGGCAAGCGAAAACACCGCATTCGTTGCGTTCGGACGCGGCGATCGATGCGATCAACAACAAGAATGAAGACGGCTCGGGCTGCAAGGTCACGGCCGTCGCCGGTATGATCGCGGTTGCTTCCTTTAGCGGCGCGGAAGCGCAGCAATGTCGGACGGACATCACTTCGGCGTGCGTGTCGACAATGCCGTCCGCGGCGACCATCTCACCGGTACGCGCATCCGCACCGATGCTGCCTGCCGGAGATCTGGTGCTTTGTCCTGCGTCCAGTTTGCATCTGGCGACGCCGGTCACATCAGGTATGCGCGTTGCGTCTTTTTTCTGGCTGCAGAGCATGGTACGAGATGCCCATGCGCGAAGCACGATCTTCGATCTCGATAGCGCAATTCAAAGCCTTGTTTGAACGTCTCGGACGAGATGACCCTGAAACGGTCAAATTGACGGGCATCTATCACAATCTCATCCGTATCTGGGCCGAGGTCTGATCTTGTTTAGAATGACTCTTAAGTTGGTTGTCGCGCTGGCGGTGCTGGTGCTCGCGCCGCCGCTGTTCGCGCAGCAGAAGTCTTCGCCTGCGGCTCCTTCGGCCTCGGTCGCGGCGCAAGCGCCGGTAGCGCAGACACCGCCGCTCGTGCAATCGCCGGCGCCCGCGCCGCCGTCCTCCGTCGAAGCCGCAGCGGCGCCGGCCGAGACCGCAAAATCCGCGAAGGCGGTGGTCGCCAATACGCTGCGTGAATTGTCGCCATGGTCGATGTTCAAGAACGCGGACATCATCGTCCAAGCCGTGATGATCGGTCTGGCCTTTGCATCGCTGGTGACCTGGACGGTCGGTATCGCCAAGACGCTTGAGCTGTCGGTGGCGCAGCGGCGCCTCAGGGGCGCGCTGAAGCGCATCGCCGATTCCCGTTCGCTGTCGGAAGCGCAGCTCGCGCTCGGTGCCAAGGATACGGTGCTGTCGTCGCTGCTCGCCGCAGCCATGCGGGAAGGGCGGATGTCGGTCGGTATCTCCAGCGACAGCGGCATCAAGGAACGCGCGGTGTCGAGCTTCGCGGAGATCGTGCGCGCGGAAGCTCGCCGGGTCCGCTTTGGCATGGGCGCGCTCGCCACCATCGGCGCGACGTCGCCCTTCGTCGGTTTGTTCGGCACCGTCTGGGGCATCATGAACAGTTTCATAGGCATTTCGAAGTCGCAGACCACGAACCTGGCCGTCGTTGCGCCGGGTATCGCGGAAGCCTTGCTGGCGACCGCGATCGGCCTCGTCGCGGCGATCCCGGCTGTTATCATCTACAACCACTTCGCGCGCGTGACGAAGGGCTACCTCGAACAGGTCAGCCGCGCCTCGGGCGCCGCCGGGCGGCTGCTGTCGCGCGATCTCGACCGCACCCATGGCAGCTCGCATTCGCGCGCGGCGGAGTAGGGCATGGGCGTCTCGCTATCCGAAGGCTCCGACGACGACGATGATTTCGCGGAATCCCACGAGATCAACGTCACGCCGTTCATCGACGTCATCCTGGTCCTGCTGATCATCTTCATGGTGGCGGCGCCGCTGTCCACCGTTGACCTGCCGATCGACCTGCCGACCTCGACGGCGACGCCGCAGAAGAAGCCGGACAAGCCGACCTATGTCAGCATCAAGTCCGATCTCGCGGTGGCGATCGGCGAGAACATGGTCAAGCGCGTCGATCTGGTGCGTTCGCTCGATGCGATGCCCGACAGCAACAAGGAGCGCGCGATCTTTCTGCGCGCCGACCGCGCCGTGCCCTATGGCGATATGATGGATGTGCTGGAATTGCTGCGCGCCGGTGGCTACACCAAACTCAAGCTGGTGACGCTGGAAGGCGTCCCGGATGCCAGCGCGGTGCCGCCGGCCGATAAACCGAAGCCCTGAACGAAGCCAGGCGTTTGATGTCCGACCTCGATGCAAAAAAGCCGTCGCGACGGCTGTGGATGATCGCGGCGCTTTGCGCCGTGCTTCTGCATGTCGGCGGCATCGCATTGGCGGTCGTGCAGATGGAAACCGAGGACGCGGACGACTCGCTCGGCGCGCCGGCCATCGAGGTCGGGCTGGAGATGATGTCGCCGAAGCTCGAAGCCACGGATCTGCCGCCGGGGCCGGACACCGAGGCCTCCACCGCGTCACCGGCAGTTGCCGAGCAGAAAGCCGAAGTCAAGGAATCCGATCTGCCGAAGGCGATCCCGCAGGAAAGCGAAGACCCCGACCGTGTCGTCACCACCAACGACTCGAAGAAGCCGAAGGAAGAGGAGCCGGAAAAGCAGGCGGTTCAGCAATCAGCCTCGACGGAGTCCGTCGCTGCCGAAGCCACCGCGATGCCGAGTTCCGAAGCCGCCGTGGAAGGTCCGCGTTCGGTCGCGCCGGCGCAAGGCACCGGCGACAGCGCGCGCCGCGTCAAGGTGACCTGGCAGAAGGAACTGGTCGCGCATCTCGACAAGCACAAGCGCTATCCCGCCGAGCGTAACCAGAAGACCGCGGAGATCACCGTCAATTTCGAGATCGACCGCGTCGGCCACGTACTATCCGTGAGCATCGTCAAGAGCTCCGGCGACTCGGCGTTCGACGAAGCCGCACTGGCCATGGTCCGCCGCTCCGATCCGCTGCCGCAACCGCCGCCGCTGATTGCCGACGAAGGGTTGAGCTTCACGCTGCCGGTGATTTTTCGGGTCAAGGGCAAGGGCTGAGGCCGCGCAGCGGCGGCATTTCGCATCACATTCTCGGCTGCCGTCACCCGGCTTGACCGGGTGACCCAGTATGCGCTGGCGTCCAAGATAAACACGAAGGCCGCCGATTACTGGATCCTCCGCTTTCGCGGAGGATGACAGCGGAGTACCGGGCGGCGCCGTGCGCTTGCGCGCGTTGGCGTGAAATTAATACGTCGCGCGCCCACCGGAAATGTCGAACACCGCACCGGTCGAGAACGCGCAGTCTTCCGACGCTAGCCACGCCGCCATCGCCGCCAGCTCTTCCACCAGCACGAAACGTCCCTTTGGGATCTTCGACAGCATGAAGTCGATGTGCTGTTGCGTCATCTGGTCGAAGATCGCGGTCTTTGCCGCCGCCGGGGTGATCGCATTGACCGCGATCTCGTGGCCCGCCAGTTCCTTGCCGAGCGACTTCGTCAGCGCGATCAGACCGGCCTTGGATGCGGAGTAATGCGCTGCGTTCGGATTGCCCTCCTTGCCGGCGATCGACGCAATATTGACGATGCGGCCGTAGTTCTGTTTCACCATCGTCGGCACGATCGCCTTGCAGCAGATGAACGGCCCGTCGAGATTGATGCGCAGCACCTTGCGCCATTCCTCCAGATCGGTTTCCCACACCGGCTTGTTGACACCGGCGATGCCGGCATTGTTGACCAAGATGTCGATCTTGCCGAGCGCCTTCAGCGTCGCATCGCGCGCGCTCTCGACCGCGGCGAGATCGGAGACATCGACCTTGAACGCCGTCACCTCCGGCCCGATCTCCTTGGCGGTTCTTTCGGCAAAGGCGATGTCATGATCCCAGATCGCGACTTTTGCGCCGGACGCCACGAAGCGCTCCGTGATGGCACGGCCAAACCCCTGCGCGCCGCCGGTAACCACGGCGCAACGGCCGTTCAGATCGATCTTGTTCATGGGGAAATTCCTTGTTCGAATTGTTTCGGAGATCTCACAATAGTCATTCCGGGATGTACTTCAGTCGGCGAAGCCGGCTGGAGTACAGACCCGGAATCCAGACGTGTTTGAGCATCTCTGGATTCCGGGTTCGCTCGCAGCTGACGCTGCTCGCGCCCCGGAATGACGCCGATCAAAGCGTCCAGCCGCCGTCGATGATGTGGGCGACGCCGGTGGTGAAGGAACTCTCGTCGCTGGCGAGATAGATCGCCAGCGAAGCGATCTCGTCGGCGGTGCCGAGCCGTCCCATCGGCTGCCTGGAGACGAACATCTCGCGGCCCTGCGGCCCCGCCGCGGCGGCGCGATCCAGCATCGAGGGGGTCTCGATGGTGCCGGGGCAGATGCAGTTGCAGCGGACGCCCTTGGTAATGAAGTCGGTCGCCACCGCCCGCGTCAGAGCCGCAACCGCGGCCTTGGTGGCGCCGTAGACGTAGCGATTCGGCGCCGCCTTGAACACGCCGGCGGCCGAGGCGATGTTGACGATGCTGCCGTGGCCGCTCTCCAGCATGCCCGGCAGGAACGCGCGGATCGTGCGGTGCATCGACTTGACGTTGATGTCGAAGGAAAAATCCCACTCGTCGTCGGAGCATTCCAGCACGGTGCCGTGATGCACGAAGCCGGCGGCATTGAGCAGAATGTCGACCTTGCCGACGCGCTTGGCCATCGCTGCGACCGCGGCGCTGTCGCGAACGTCGAGCTTCGCCGTTTCCGACACCCCGTCCTTGCCCAGCAGCGAGACCTTGCCTTCGTCGATATCGGTGGCGAACACCGTCGCTCCCTCGCGCGCAAAAGCTAGCGCGCACGCGCGGCCGATGCCGACCGCGCCCGCGGTCACGAAGGCGCGCTTGCCTTTCAGGCGATCTCCCATGGTCTTCTCCTTGATTTTCTTGATTAGTGGTTATGTCGCGCGGTGCCGACGCGGCCGGCGATGTCGTGGTA
>JAQGKA010000390.1 GCA_028290355.1 Tardiphaga sp.
AGGCCCAGCCGCTGCGTCTCATAGGCCAGCGTCTCGATGTGGCGCGAGAGCGGATCGTCGCTCTCGTCGCAATGCATGTCGACGCGCAACCCGCGCGCCGCGGCGATCTCGCACAGCGCTTTCACCGAGGCGGCACCGTCGGCCATGCTGCGTTCGAAATGCGGAATCCCGCCGACGATGCTGACGCCCTTGTCGAGCGCGCGGGCGAGATTGGCCGCCGCCGTCGGCGAACGGAAATAGCCGTCCTGCGGAAACGCGACCAGTTCGAGGTCGAGATAGGGCGCGACCTTCTTCTTGACGTCGAGCAGCGCGTCTACCGCCAGCAGGCGATCGTCGCAGATATCCACATGGCTGCGCACCGCCAGCAGCCCCTGCGCCACCGCGAGGTCGCAATAGCGCAGCGCGCGCTCGACCATGGCCTCATAGGTCAATAATGGCTTCAGCTCGCCCCACAGCGCGATGCCTTCGAGCAGGGTGCCGGAGACGTTGAGCCGGGGCAGACCGAGCGACAATGTCGCGTCCATGTGGAAATGGATGTCGATGAAGGGCGGCGACACCAGATGGCCGGCGGCATCGATCACCCTGATGGCGTCGCCTTCGAGCCGCGGCTGCACCGCGACGATGCGGCCGTCTGCGATGGCGATGTCCTGGCCGCTGCGGCCGTCCGGAAGGTTGGCGTTGCGAATGAGCAGGTCGAACGGCATGCGGCCCTTTGGAACGTGAAATTTGGAACGTGAAATCGCCGGAATTATCGACGCTGCGTCGCAGCAATGCAAGGTCTGCCCTGCGCCGTGTGTCAGCAGACCCCAAACGACGGTCGCCGCGGGCGTTGCGACCCGCGGCGTCGACGGATCGTTCGGGTATTAATGGACGGGCTTTTGCGCCGCGCGCAGCAGGTCGATCGGACTCCACGGCTTCGCCATGAACAGCGTGCCGTCGGGCAGGCGACGGACCCGCGGCGCGCCGGAGGTGACCACGACATGTATGTCGGGGAACCATTCCTTGGCGAGATAGGCCAGTTCAATGCCGTCCATCATCCCCGCGAGCTCCACATCGGTGAACATCATGGTGACTGTGTCGCCGGACTCTTCGAGCACCAGCACTGCCGCCTCGGCGCTTTCGCATTCGATGACGTTCATCTCGCTTTCTTCCAGCAGCAAGCTCACCAGTGTCCGTTGCGCCTCGTCGTTCTCGACGACCAGTGCCGTTGACCTGTTCGCGTGTCCCATGCGGAACCTCCGTGTTTGGTTGCGACAAGGGGGCAATGCATCAGGCTATGGGGAGTTCAGATAAAAGTGAGTTCCCGTGGGCAACAATGTTGCGTCGTGCGCGCTGATTCCGCTAGAGGGCGCGATCTGCGTCTCGCAGATACATCGACGCTGCTTTGGCTGTACGTTGTAGTGTCATTGTTCAGTCTTCGCGTGGCTTTCTCACCGCCAGCATTTCGAGAATCTTGTATTGTCGGAAGAATTTTCTGCTCGGTCGGGCGGGAAATCCAGCCCACCGTTCGCCGCGAGGGATGTCGCGAGTTACACCACTCGCACCGGCGATTCTTGCGCTGTCTCCGATCGTTAGGTGAGGCGCAATTCCGGTTTGACCACCTATCGCCACAAAATCTCCAAGAGTTGCAGATCCAGCAATGCCCACTTGTGCGGCGATCAGGCAATGCCTGCCTACAACAACGTTGTGAGCGATCTGTACGAGATTGTCGATTTTTGTGCCTTCTCCGATAAATGTATTTCGGGTTGATCCTCGATCGATGGTCGTATTGGCGCCAATCTCTATGTTGTCCTGAATAATAACGCCGCCGACCTGAGGGATTTTTATGTGCCCGCGTGAGCCCGGCACAAAGCCGAAACCATCCTGGCCAATCGATACCCCCGGATGGATGATCACGTTGTCCCCAATCGTCGCATGCGCAAGGATCGCACCAGCGCCGATGGAGCAGTTCCTGCCGATGGTAACATCCGGGCCGATCACAACATTTGATCCGATGCAGGTATAATCGCCGATGTTGGATCGAGGACCGACCACAGCGCCAGGGTCAATCGTAACTCCGCTCCCGATGACCGCAGAGCCATGTACGGTGGCTTTCGGCGATATGCCTGCTGTTTCGAACACAGAGCGCGGGCTGGCTGCTCCGGGATAAAGCAACGCGAGTACTTTCGAATAAATCAGATAAGGCTCTCGTGTCACAAATGAGAATGTGTTCTCCGGAACGAAAGCGCTGAACCGCGGAGAGACCAAGCATGCTCCGGCGTTTGTTGCTTTTAGAGCGTCGAGATATTTGTGATTGTCCATGTAACTGAGGTCTTCGGTGGATGCTGTTTCCAGCGCGGCTCCGGCCGAAATTGAAAAATCTTTAGAGCGAAACGCTATGCCTGCAATGCTCGCAATTTCGCTGGCCGCAATCGAGCGGTCCGCGGTAAAGAAGGGACTTTGACCAGACATACTTGACTCCAAGTGCGGCATTCTTTTCGGAGTGAGAAGTCTTCATCCTCACTTAATCTATTGCGCACCATTCACCCCCGCTCGTTACAATTTTTCCTGAGATGGTGACTCGCAACATTCTCCATGCAATGGCCGAAATTCATCACAACGGTTGCCCGTGTTCGGCGGTAGCCTACTTCCACAGCCGCGGCTAGCTCTCGGGCTCGGCTACTCGGTAATCCACGATGCATCGCTGGACCTTGTCACATGTCCGGTATTCGAAAGTTTGAAATCATATCCCGGTCTATCGGAGATTATTCGGGCAAGCGTCTTCGACGGCTAGCAGACTGCCAATGCACACCGAAATTACCAGCGAATCTGCGTGTCGATGGAAGTGAGAGAGGAACTCCACTTCGTATCCTTTGCCATCACTATATATAGGCAACAATCACCCATATGAGTACTGCAAACACAACGGCGAGTCTGGTGGGTGGGGGCATGCCCGCCTTCACGGGTGGCTTTTTCGCGTTTGGCTTAACTCGCCCTCTCGAACGGAAAGCTTGCGGAAGATCAATACGCCTTAAGCAAGACCTTGGCTAATACATAATTATCTTCAGTGAGGGCTGGAAGCAGCGAAACGGGCGCGACTAATGCGTCGATCCAGGATGTACTGATGCGGCGTCAATCCCGTCGCCATGCGGAACATCCGCAGAAAATGCGCTCGGTTGTATCCGCTTCCGTGGCCAGGGCCCGACGTCCGTCAAGCTTCCGGATTTATGGGCTCACGCCCTGGTCGCGCTTGGGACTTGTCTCGGTGATCTGTCGCATCGTCTGCGGCAAAAGGAACGGTGCGCCATCGATGGTTCGGTCAACGGCGACATCGATCTCGAATACCCGCCTGATAACGTCGCTGGTGATCGTGTCGCCCGGCGTGCCCTCCGCGGCAACCGCGCCATGGCGGAGTATGACGATCCGGTCGGCAAAGCGGACCGCGAGGTTGAGGTCGTGCAGCACCGCGACGACGGCCGTGCCGTTGCGCGCGCGGCGCCGCGCGATCTCCACCAGCGCGATCTGGTGGCGCAGATCGAGGCTCGATGTCGGCTCATCGAGCAGCAGAATGCCGGGGCCGTGCACGGCCTCGCCGCAGGCAAGCTGCACCAGCACGCGGGCGAAATGGGCGCGCTGCTGTTCGCCGCCGGACAATGTCGGCAGTTCGCGGTGGCGGAAGCCGTTGAGGCCGACCTCGTCGATGGCCGCATCGACCAGCACCTGTGACGTCGCCAGCGCCTGGTTGCCGCGGCCCATCCGCACCATTTCCTCCACGGTGAAGGGAAAGCTCACGGTGACGTGCTGCGACAGCATTGCGCGGCGCAAAGCGAGTTCGGCCGGCGCGTAGGTGCTGATATCGCGACCGCCCAGCCGGATCAGCCCGCGGCTGGTGCGGAGATCGGCCGAGAGCAGACGCAGCAGCGTCGACTTGCCGGCGCCGTTGGGGCCGACGATGGCAACCATCTCGCCTGCAGCAATGCGCAGGTCGACATGGTCGAGCAGCGTAGCGTGACCGATCGCTACCGAAACGCCGGATGCTTCGAGCGCCGCGGTCACAGTCCCACCAGCCCGCGCTGGCGCAGCAGGATCAGCAGAAAGATCGGCGCGCCGACCGCGGCCGTCAGGATGCCGATCGGCATTTCTGCCGGCGCCACGATGGTGCGGGCCAGCGTGTCGGCGCCGACCAGCAGGCTGGCGCCGAGGCCGACCGACGCCGGCAGCAGCAGCCGGTGGCCGGGGCCGATCACCAGCCGCAGCAGATGCGGCACGACGATGCCGACGAATCCGACGACACCGCACACCGACACCGCGGCGCCGGTCATCGCCGACACCAGCACGATGCAGATCCGCTTCAGCCGCTCGACATCGACGCCGGTATGGAAGGCTTCGGATTCGCCGAGGATCAGCACGTCGAGACCGCGGCTGATGAAGGCCATCGCGGCCACGCCGATCGCCAGCACAGGCGCCAGCGTTGCGGCCTTGCTCCAGGTCGCGCCGCTCAGCGAGCCCAGCAGCCAGAAGGTGATGTCGCGCAGTTGGCGGTCGTCGGCGATGAATACCAGCAGCCCGATGCCGGCATTGGCGATCGCCGCGATGGCGAGGCCGGCGAGCAGGAAGATCGCAATCGACGTCCGGCCGCTGCGACTGGCGATCCGGTAGAGGATGATCGTGGTGGCCAGCGATCCGACGAAAGCTGCCAGCGGCAGCAGGTAGGGCTGCAAGAATAGAATATGCGTCGCGAAGTGGCTGTCGCTGATCACGATGGCGCCGGCAGCGGCGAAGGCGCCGCCGCTGGAGACGCCGACCAAAGCGGGGTCGGCCAGCGGATTGCGAAACAGGCCCTGCATGATCGCACCGGAGGCGCCGAGCAGGCCGCCGATCATCGCCGCCACCGCGACGCGCGGAATCCGGATCGACCACAGGATCAGCTGGTCGCGGGCGGCGAGGGCATTGCCGGGCTCAGACGCGACGAGCCCGAGCGCTGCGGGCAGCCGCGCCAGCGGAATGCCGGCAGCGCCAACCGTTGCGGCGAGCAGCATCGTCACCAGCAAGGCCGCGGCCAGGACACACAGCACGATCAGCGCGGGCGGACGCCGCACGCGGCCATTGGTTTTGACGAACGCATTCAACTTTACTTCGGCAACGCTCATCTCATTGACGGCAGTTGACGGTCAGCGACGCCGGCTTGAAGTTCACGGCTTCGGCGGCGAGCGCCGGATCGAGCTTCTCCGCCAGGTCGCGCGCGGCGGCGGCGGTGCGCGGGCCGAAGCCGAGCAGATAGAGCCCGTCCATCGCGACGAAGCTTTTGGTCTGCGCCGCCGGTGTCAGCGCGAAGGCCGGGCTGGCGAATACAGCGTCCGCTTTCACCTGGTCCTTGCCGCGCTCCATCGACAGCACATGATCGGGCTTGGCGGCGACGATCGCCTCGTCGTTCATGATCTTGTAGCCGTCGAAGCTATCGGCAACGTTGACGCCGCCGGCGAGCTTGATGATCTCGTTGGCCGCGGTCTTCTGACCGGCGACCATGGCGCGCCCGTCGAGAAACGACATCACGAACATCACACGTGGAGGTGACTTCACCTTGGCGCGTAGGTTGCGCAGCCATGTCAGGTCGCCGGAGACCGCTGTGGCAAGGCATTCGCCGCGCGCTTCGACGCCGGCGACGCGCGCCACCAGCCGGATCTTCTCCAGCATGCCGTCTTCGGTAAACGTCTCCGGCACCACGATCAGCGGCACCTTCGCAGCGTCGATGACGTCGATGGTTTCCTTCGGGCCGGCCCCCGCAATGGCCAGCACCAATTGCGGATTGAGGCCGAGCACGCCTTCAGCCGAGAGTTGGCGCATGTAGCCGACATTGGGTTTGTCGGCCATCGCCTTGGGTGGATACAGGCTGGTGGTGTCGACGGCGACGATACGGTCTTCGACGCCGAGCGCGTAAAGGATTTCCGTCACCGCGCCGCCGATCGACACGATCCGGGTCGGGTGACCAATCGTGACGTCGCGGCCGCGCGCGTCATGCACGAGGATGTCCTCGGCCGTCGCCGCAACAGGCGCTGCCAGACAACAGGTCAGCGCTACACACCGCAATGCGAGGCGGAAGCGGTTGCGACAAAATGTCATGCTTGGCCTCATTTGGTGAGGATCAGCTTGTTCTGAAACGTCAGTCGCAGACGGTAGGTGTCTTCGCCATGAGAAATCAGAAGCTCACGCTCGTCTGCAAACAATGCGCGGCTGTCGATCCGGTTGCCGGTCACAACGACACTTCGTTCGAGTGCAGGCTTGCCGTGGGCGGTAGGTGCGCCATCGCCAATCCCGTCATGTGAACCCGTATCC
>JAQGKA010000404.1 GCA_028290355.1 Tardiphaga sp.
ATAGACGACGGCCGCGCCGGCATTGACGGAGACCGCCACGCCCAGCACTTCGGCGATCTCTTCCCTGGTCGCGCCCCGCTCCCGGGCCGCCGCGGTATGCACCGTGATGCAGCCGTCGCAGCGCAGGGTGATGGCGACCGCCAGCGCTATGAGTTCGCGGGTCTTTTCATCGAGGTGGCCGGCCTTCTGGCCTGCCCGGCTCAGGGTGGTGTAGCCCTTGACGATCTCGGGGTTGAGCTTGCCGAAGCCGCCGACCCCGGCGACAAGCTGCTGCCGATATGTATTCCAATCCAGCATGTGCATGACGCTCTCCTGCTCGATGCGATGCTGTGTTCAGCGCGCGGCGTGGCGCGCCGGCCTGACGCCGTCTTGAGAGGCGTGACCGGACTTTGTTGCCGACGACGTCGCCTTGGCCAGCAGCTGGTCGAGCGCCGCCTT
Source organism: Tardiphaga sp. (assembly GCA_028290355.1). GTDB lineage: Bacteria > Pseudomonadota > Alphaproteobacteria > Rhizobiales > Xanthobacteraceae > Tardiphaga. Next base: position 439 of record JAQGKA010000404.1, read on the forward strand.
CATTGCGCCGATCTGCTTGCGCTGTCCGGCGATAATGTTGCTGGCGATCCGGCGTAGTTTCAGGTTGTGCCCGTAGTGCAACTCAGCCTCCGCCATATCGACTGCGCCCTGATGGTGAGGGATCATCATGGCCGTGAAGTCGGCATCGACATTGCCGGACGGCTTCACTGCCATGTCCTTCATCATCTTGCTCATGGCGGCCTGGTTCTCGGCCATGAAGGACGCTTCCGCGGCTTGCTTGTGGGATTGTTCGGCGTTGTTGGCCGAGACTGCCTGTTGCGCCGAGGCGAGAGTGGGATAAGCCAGGACCAGCAATGCAAGAGCAACGCCGATTAACGTCTTCTTCATTGCGTATTCGTGGTCGTTGGCCTTCCCATCGGGTTGACGCGGGTCTCGACCAGGGATGGACTGCAGACGATAGTTGTTGCTGCTGGGTATGCGCATTGCATTCTCCTTATTCATGCGATGTTTTGAAAATCGGCGCGAGCGGAGAATTGGCAATGCTCTCGCGGCACAAAATCGGTAGCGACTGGATCACACTTCCGGGAACGCCCCGATCGTCCGCACCAGCATCCGGATCTGGTCGAACAGATTGCTTTCTAAAATACAATTTAATGGTGTCGGCGGGTGACGAACCTACATCAGCTTCAGGCATCCGGCGTTGCCGTGAATCTAGTGGAGTTACCCCTATGTCGAAAACCCCGGTAAGAGTTGCTTTCGCATTGTTCGTGGTCCTGACGGCGCCTGCTGCTTCATTTGCGCGAGCCGCAGGCTCGGCCGCACCGGGACATTCAGGAGCAGGCCGACCAAACGCTGCTTTACTTGGCGCATTGGATAGTATGTCGCTCGACCCGAGCGGGATGAGAAACGCTCCCAAGGTAGCTCCGATACCGCCGCCGAGCATGGCCGTCCCGGTGGTTCCGCGGTTCAAGTGATTGCGGGGAGATTCCCGGTTTCGCGCGATCGTAGCAAGGGTTCGTGGTTAAATTGATCCAGGTATCTTGTGGCCATGGAGTATCCCGGCTGCGCCGGCGTTGTTAGGACTTTCAATTATCCGGGAGGGGCGATGAATATCCTTGATCCACAGGGTCCGATCGGAGCAGCCGAAAAGACCATCCTGATCGACTCGGTTGCGATCATGCTGGCAATCGTGCTGCCGACCATCATTGCGATCTTTGCGTTTGCGTTCTGGTTTCGGGCATCCAACGCAAAAGCAATTCACTGGCCGAACTGGGAGTATTCGGGTCGCATCGAACTTGTCGTCTGGTCGATCCCCACGCTCACCATCATTCTTCTAGGCGGCGTTGCCTGGATCGGCGCGCACCAGCTCGATCCGGCCAAGGCGGTCGAAGGATCTGCGAAGCCCCTGACGATTCAGGTAGTGTCGCTCGACTGGAAATGGCTGTTCATCTATCCCGACCAGAAGGTCGCGACCATCAACACGCTGACCGTTCCCGCCGGCGTACCGCTGCAGTTCGAGCTTACCTCGGCAAGTGTGATGAGCGCGTTCTTCATCCCGCAATTCGGCAGCATGATCTACACCATGAACGGCATGGCCACTCAGCTCAATCTGCGAGCGGATACGCCGGGCACGTTTCAAGGCCTTTCGGCGCATTTCAGCGGCGACGGGTTTTCGGACATGCATTTCGACGTCCACGTCGTGCCATCAGAGCAGTTTTCGGAATGGGCGCAGGGCGCCTCGCGCGCCGAAAAATCGCTTGACGAGCGCAGCTATAGCGAGATCGCCAAGCCGTCGATGAAAAGCCAGTCCGCGATCTACAGCCTGGCCGATCCGCAACTGTTCAACTCGATCGTCATGCAGAATCTGCAGCCGTCGCCGGGTGCGCAGGCGGGCGTGAAGGGAGCCGCTCTGCCGGCAGGAGTCGCTGATGCTCGGTAAACTCACCTGGGACGCCATTCCCCTCGATCAGCCGATCCCGATGATCTCTTCTGGCGTCGTCGTGCTCGCCATTCTTGCTGTCCTCGGATGGGTCGTGATCAAGCGGCATCTGCCGTATTTGTGGCGGGAATGGATCACCAGCGTCGACCACAAGCGCATCGGCGTGATGTACACGCTGCTCGCCATGGTGATGCTGCTACGCGGCTTTGCCGACGCCATCATGATGCGGGCGCAGCAGGCCCTTGCGTTCCACAGCCAGGGGTTCCTACCGCCTGAACATTACGACCAGGTGTTTTCGGCGCACGGCACGATTATGATCTTCTTCGTCGCCATGCCCTTCATGATCGGGTTGATGAACTTGATCGTGCCACTGCAGCTTGGCGTTCGCGACGTCGCTTTTCCGACTTTGAACTCCGTCGGCTTCTGGCTGACCGCGACCGGGGCGCTGCTCGTCAACATCTCGCTGGTGGTCGGCGAATTCGCGCGCACCGGCTGGCTGCCGTATCCGCCGCTGTCGGAGCTTGCCTATTCGCCCGGCGTCGGCGTCGACTACTATCTGTGGTCGCTCGAAATATCCGGTGTCGGCACGCTGGTAGCGGGTATCAACCTCGTCACCACCGTGCTGAAGGTGCGCACCAAGGGCATGAGCTTGCTGCGTATGCCGATGTTCTGCTGGACCACGCTAGCGACCAATCTTCTGATCGTCGCGGCGTTTCCGGTCCTCACCGCGACGTTAGCGATGCTGCTGCTCGACCGTTATCTCGGCTTCCACTTCTTTACCAACGAAGCCGGCGGCAACATGATGATGTTCATGAACCTGATCTGGATCTGGGGGCATCCGGAAGTCTACATTCTCGTGCTTCCGGCGTTCGGCATCTTCTCGGAGGTAATCTCAACATTTTCAGGCAAGCCGTTGTTCGGGTACCGCTCGATGGTCGCCGCGACCATGGCGATCTGCATCCTCTCCTTCATGGTGTGGCTGCATCATTTCTTCACCATGGGCGCCGGCGCCGACGTCAACGCGATCTTCGGCATCGCGACCATGATCATCGCGGTACCGACGGGCGTGAAGGTCTTCAACTGGCTGTTCACGATGTACGGCGGCAGGGTACGGTTTCAGACGCCGCTGCTGTGGTCGATCGGATTCATGGTGACGTTCATCATCGGCGGCATGACCGGTGTGTTGATGGCAGTGCCGCCCGTCGCCTTCGTCCTGCACAACAGCCTGTTCCTGGTCGCACACTTCCACAACGTTATCATCGGCGGCGTGCTGTTCGGCGCGTTCGCGGGCTACACTTACTGGTTTCCCAAGGCGTTCGGTTTCAAGCTGCACGAAGGACTTGGCAAGGCGGCGTTCTGGTGCTGGCTCATCGGCTTCTATGTCGCCTTCATGCCGCTTTATGTCCTCGGCCTGCTCGGCATGACGCGGCGGATGCAGCACTATGACGTGCCGGAATGGCATCCCTGGCTGATCGTTGCCGCCTGCGGCGCAGGCCTGATCATGTGCGGCATCGTGCTTCAGATCGTCCAACTCGTCGTCAGCATCCGCCAGCGTGCGCAACTGCGCGACGAAACCGGCGATCCCTGGGACGGCCGTTCGCTTGAATGGGCCACCGCTTCGCCGCCGCCGGCCTTCAATTTCGCGGTGCTGCCCGTGGTATCCGGCGAAGACACCTATTGGAAGTTCAAAAGACGCGCGGCCGGGCAGACGCGGTCCGACGAAGAGCCGAAGTACGAAGCTATCGAGATCCCGCGCAACTCGCCGACCGGCTTCGTCTGCGCCTTCTTCGCCACCATCATGGGCTTCGCTCTGATCTGGCACATCTGGTGGATGGTCGTCGCAGGAGCGATCGGCGCCTTTGCCACGTTCGTCGCGTTCGCCTGGCGCGACCATGACGAGGATATCATTCCGGCGGACGAAGTCGCTCGCATCGACGGCAGTAATAGAGCGCAGCGTCACGCGATCCTTATCCGAGAGGCTGCCGAATGAGCACAGTTGCACTGACGGAAGCGCATCATGGCTCTGCCGCCGGCCGCGAGTGGAGTGGTTCCGCGCCCAAGCGGATCGTCACCGGCTACGGTTTCTGGATCTTCATTCTCAGCGACATGATCATGTTCGCGGCGTTTTTTGCGACCTACGCCGTTCTGGTTGGGCAGACGGCGGGCGGGCCGACCGGAGACGACCTGTTCGACCTGCGCAATGTCGCGATCGAAACCGCATTCCTTCTGGCGTCGAGCTTTACCTGCGGCCTCGCCAGTATCGCGGCCGACACGCGCAACACGAGTGTTTTCCAGACTGCCATGGCCGTCACCTGCGCCTTCGGCCTCGGCTTTCTCTTCCTTGAAGGGCAGGAATTCGCCAGCCTCGTTGCTGACGGCGCCGGGCCGACGCGCAGCGCGTTTCTGTCGGCGTTCTTCACGCTGGTGGGCTGCCACGGCCTGCATGTCTCGGCCGGCATCCTGTGGCTGCTGACGATGATGGCGCAGGTCTTCACCAAGGGATTCAGGCCCGACATCCAGCGCCGCATCCTGTGCTTCGCGCTGTTCTGGCACGCCCTCGACATCATCTGGATCGCGGTGTTCACCATTGTATACTTGCTGGGAAGTGCAACATGACGAATGGATTCGATGAAGCCGTCAATGACACCGACGTCGCGCCTGGCGACGAGCACGCCGACGGCGGTGGCGTCTCCGAGCGGGTCATCGGTTACCTGACTGGCCTTGGGCTCGCCATCCTGCTGACGGCGACTTCTTTCTTTGTCGCAGGCACCGATCTCGTATGGCAGCCCAGTATTCCGGTCGCGCTTGTTGTGTTGGCGATCGCGCAGATGGGCGTGCACCTGGTGTTCTTCCTGCACATCACGACGGGGGCCGACAACACCAATAACGTGCTGGCGCTAGCGTTCGGCATCCTGATCGTCTTTCTTGTCATGGGCGGATCGCTCTGGATCATGGCTAATCTCAACCACAACATGATGCCGATGGATCAAATCATGCAGATGCAGCGCTAGCGGGGGTATGGGCGCTCAGGGTCATCTCGGGGGTCACCCGACTTCCCAAGTCGACTACCTGATGAAGCCGCAAGAACGACACAAGAGCAGCAATCCTCGGCAAGCGGCGCTTGCTCGGTGAATTAGAATCAAGATCACTCGAC
>JAQGKA010000409.1 GCA_028290355.1 Tardiphaga sp.
GGATTTCCACCAGATTGGAGCGGCCGACGGTGTCGATCCAGAACGGTTTTCCGATTTGCCGGCCAAGCTGCACCGACAGCGCCTGATCGAGCAGTGAGAAGAACGGTTTCGGGCCGGGCGGCGGCAGGTCGCCGATCGGCAGGAAGTCCACCACCAGACCGAGCCGCTGCTGCGCGATCATCTTGATCTGGGTGCGGTCCTTGTCCTGCGGATAGATCTTGTAGACGTCGATCAGCGTGGCGATGTCCTGCACCACCGCCTGCGACAGCCGCCGCGTCACCGTGTTCCAGTGCCGCTCCATGAACACGAAGGCGACCACCGACTGCAGCAGCACCATCGGCACGATCATGATCAGCAGCGTGCGGGCATAAAGCCCCTTCGGCATGAAGCTCTTGAAGCGGCGGCTCATCCAGCCATTGGCCGCGGAGACGCGGCCTGCCGCGGTGCGGATCAGGGTCAGGCCGGTATCGATCGTGCTCATGCGCCAAATCTCGCTAAAGCTCTCATGGCGAGGCGACGAGCCGGTAACCGATGCCGCGCACGGCCTGCAGGAACAAGGGATTGGCCGGATCAGTCTCGATCTTGCGCCGCAGGCGATTGATCTGCACATCGACCGCGCGCTCGTTGACGGTGCCGTCGCCGCCGGTCAGCTCGCCGCGCGGCACAGTCTCGCCCGGCGTCGCCGCCAGCACCCGCAGCATGTCGCGCTCGCGGTCGGTGAGATGGATGATATCGTCGCCCTGGCGCAATTCGCCGCGCTGAAGGTGGTAGACATAGGGCCCGAACTGCAGCGACTCTGTGCGCTCCACCGGCACCGGCGCCAGGCGCTTCAGGATATTGCCGATCCGCAGCACCAGTTCGCGCGGTTCGAACGGCTTTGCCACGTAGTCATCGGCGCCGATCTGCAGGCCCTCGATGCGGCTTTCCGCCTCGTGCCGCGCCGTCAGCATGATGATCGGCACCGCCGAGGAAATGCGGATGAAGCGCGTGAGTTCGAAGCCGGTCTCGCCGGGCATCATCACGTCCAGGATCAGCATGTCGAAATGCAGCCCGAGCAATTTGGCGCGGGCGTCCTTGGCTGACGCCGCGGTGGTGACGCGGTAGCCTTCGCCGGCGAGGAAACGCGACAGCAGGTCGCGAATTCGGCGATCGTCGTCGACCAGCAGCAGATGCGGCGCATCGTCGGCCGGCTGGACGGGTAGGCGTTTGGCGGCCTGCGCTAATATCATTCCCTGGTCATCCCGCTGTCAGCTCCAAGAATGGCCTGCAGCACCTTGTCGGGATCGTCGCGATCGATCATCCCGCTAAGAAACCGGCCGACGGCATCGACCTCGTCCGGCTTGAAATCCCGCAGCGCGCGGGAAATGCGGTCGGTCTGCAAACCGGCCAGTTGCGCCACCAGCGCTTCGCCCTTGGCGGTGGCGAAAAGAAGACGCTGCCGCCGATCTGCGGCGCCGGACTTCTGCACAATATACCCTTCGTCGAGCAATTGCTTGAGAACCCGCCCCAGCGACTGCTTTGTGATGCGCAGCACATCCAGCAGATCGGCAACCTTGAGGCCGGGATAACGGTGCACGAAGTGGACGACACGGTGATGCGCACGGCCGAAGCCGAACTGATCCAGCACGTCATCGGGATCGCCGACGAAGTCGCGGTAGGCGAAAAACAACAGCTCGATAATGTCCCAGCGCGGGGGCACCGCCCTCTCCGCTCCCGATGCCGCGTCACCGCGCGCGACAGGCGCCGCGAGATTCTTTTTGAAATTTATGTCAGTCATATTGACATATCTTGGGTTCAATCTTACAAAAGATGCCATTCCGACGAAATATTAGAACTTTCGCCGGCCCGACCCGAAAGGGCCGATTTGAGAAGCATACTGGACTGGGCGCATTGCGAAAGCGGTTTTGCGGGCGGTCCGAACTTGACGTAGAACCAGCCAGCGCGGCCGTCAGGCGCCACGGCTAATCCGGGAGAGGGTCCATGGGAGTTTCGTTCGATAAAATCGACGGCGCGACGTGGTTGAAATTCGAAATCCAGCTTGCGACAAATCCGACGTCCGAAAAGGAGCGCGCAGCAAGGCTCGTGGACCCAGGCTTCGGTCGGGTTTTCACCGATCACATGGCTCTGGTCCATTACAATCAGGCGAAGGGCTGGCATGGCGCACGCGTCGAATCGCGTGCGAATTTCCCGCTCGATCCGGCCGCAGCCGTCCTGCACTACGCGCAGGAGATTTTCGAAGGCCTCAAGGCCTACAGGCGCGACGATGGCGGCGTGAACCTGTTCCGCCCCGACGCCAATGCCCGGCGCTTCCGGAATTCGGCCGAGCGCATGGCCATGGCGCCGCTGCCCGAGCCTGTGTTCATCGAAGCGGTCGAGCAACTCGTGCGCATCGACCGCGACTGGATTCCATCAGGCGAAGGCAGCCTCTACCTGCGGCCCTTCATGATCGCGAGCGAGGTCTTCCTTGGCGTGAAGCCTTCGGCGGAATACATCTTCGCCGTCATCGCCTCGCCGGTCGGCTCCTATTTCAAGGGCGGACCTGCGCCCGTGTCGATCTGGGTGTCGGAGAACTACACGCGCGCCGCGATCGGCGGCACCGGCG
>JAQGKA010000425.1 GCA_028290355.1 Tardiphaga sp.
CGCAGGTATAGCCGAAGATGAAGCCATCGGCCTGATCCGCGGAAATGCCATTGCAGGGCTTGCCGATCACGATGCCGAGTTCGCCCTCATAGACCACCTTGCCGTCATAGGACGGTGGCTTGGTGACGACGGCGCCCGGGGCGGTGATGCTGGACGGCGCCTTCAAAAAATACAGCGGCTCTTTCGGCTCCGGCGAATTCAGCTTGGTAGCGAGCGCGTGAAAATTATTCCACAGGGCGATGATCTTCGACGGCGTGCATGGCGCCAGCAATTCGATGTCGGACTGCTTGAGATACTGGCCGGTTGGCGTTGCCGTGCCGAACATGTCGCCGTTATGAACGGCGATCTCGTCTTCGGCGATCGTGCCGAAGCCGGTGTAACCATGATGCCGGAAGCGTACCCAATTCGTCATGAGGATGGTCCCGAATAATTCAGCTGATCGAATATGAAGCGCAGACGCGTTGTGCAGGTGAGTCTCAATAAAGTCCAGCGACCTTGGCGCGCTGGATCACCAGCGCCAACACTGAGTCGATGGCCGGCGTCGGCACGCCGGTGAGGCGTCCCATTTCCTGCACCACGGTAACCAGCGGATCGATCTCCATCGGCCGGCCGCGCTCCAGATCTTGCAGCATCGAGGTCTTGTGCGCGCCGACCTTGCGCGCGCCCTCGATGCGGCGCTCGATGTCGACGCGGAATGTCACCCCGAAGGTTTCCGCGATGGTCTGGGTTTCCAGCATCATCGCCTTCGACAGCGCACGCGTCGCAGGATCGGTGCAGATCACGTCAAGCGTCGCATGGGTCAGCGCGCTGATCGGATTGAAGCAGACATTGCCCCATAGCTTCAGCCAGATTTCGTCGCGGATGCGATCCAGCACCGGTGCCCGCAGGCCGGCCTTCACGAACATCGCCGCGAGACGTTCGACATCCGCGCTCTTTTCACCGGAGGGTTCGCCGAGCGGGAATTTGTCGCCGTAGACGTGGCGGATCACACCGGGCGCTTCGATTTCGGTGGCGGGATAGACGATGCAGCCGATGGCACGCTCGGCGCCGAGTTCGCGCCACTGCCGGCCGCCGGGATCGACGCTTTCCAGCGCCGTGCCCTCGAACCGGTTGCCGTGCTTGTAGAAGTACCAATAGGGGATGCCGTTCACCGCGGTAACGACGCGGCTGTGCGGCCCGAGCAGCGGCTGCATCTGTTCGATCACGCCGGTGATCGAATGCGCCTTCAGGCAGATGATGATGAAATCCTGCGGGCCGAGATCGGCGGGATTGTCAGTGCAGCGCGGCTTCACCACACGCTCCTCATCGCCGATCAGCAGTTTCAGTCCGTTGTCGCGCATGGCGGCGAGATGCGCGCCGCGCGCGACCAGGCTGACGTCAGCGCCGGCCTGTGCCAGTTGCACACCGAGGTAGCCGCCGATCGCGCCGGCGCCGTAAATGCAAATCTTCATCTGATATCCCAAGGCAAACGCCAAAGTATTGCCGCGAACCGTTCCCGGCCAGTGAAGAGTTGCTCGAGAACAGGGGCGTTTGCCGGAAGCTACGCTTTAGGCGTGCGCAGCTTGTGCGGCGCCGATTCCGTCATCTTCGAGCGCCGTACTGATGTCTCTGATACTGATCACGCCAATCAAGGTGTGGTCGTCGATGACAGGTACGTGCCGGATGTGGTTCTTGTTCATGAGATGACGGACGTGTTCAAGCGTATCGGTGGAGCGGCAGGAGATTAATTGCTGCACCGATATCAAGTTCGAGACCTTCAGATTGAGGCCAGCGGCGCCGTGTTCCGCCACCGCGCGGACCACGTCGCGCTCCGAAAACATCCCGACCGCGGTGTTGCCTTCGGTACGGCAGACGTCCTTGACCACGAGTGCGCTGATATTTCCGGTGCGCAGCAACTGGGCGGCGATAGCGACGGTCTCGTTCATGCGAACTGTCGCGATACGGGTGCTTTTCTTGCGCAGAATGTCTCCGACTTTCATCGCAACCTCCCTGGGTGATCGGCTTAGGATCGTTCTTATGTGCGCAACATTGGTATACGGTATGCCAATTGTCAACGCGAAATGATCGAGCTGGCACAAAGAAACGTCAGCAATTCTTACACTTTTTGGACTTCCCTACGGCAATAGCTCGGGCGCTTCTACGGCGAGAAGGCTGCGAGATTTCGAATTCGTATTATGTATGCCAATCGTTTCGGCGCACAAAAAAGGGCGCACATGGATGTGCGCCCTTTTCTTGGTGGTCGGTCTCTCGCCTCAGGCCGTCTTGGCGTTGCGCGCAGTTGCGTCGGCCGCCAGCGAGTCGCTTCCGAGAATGAATGCCCGTCGCATTGGCTTGATCACAAACAACGCCAGCAGGGCCGCCGTGGCATTCAGCGCAACAACAACAACGAACACAGCCTGCCAGCCGTAGCTGACTGCTATCAGGCTGGCCAATGGCACCAGCAGCGATGCTGTGCCTTTGGCGGTGTACAGCATGCCGTTGTTGGTCGTTGCGAACTTGGCGCCGAACGTATCGCCGCAGGTCGCCGGGAACAGGCTGTAGATTTCGCCGAACACGCCGAAATACACCGCTGTCGCAAGAACGAACACCATCGGTACATGGCCATAGGCCGACAGCGTCAGCAGCATCAGCGCCGCCGTGCCAAAGGCGATGAACATCGTATACTCGCGGCCGATGGTGTCGGACACCCAGCCGAAGAACGGCCGGCCGAAGCCATCGAAGATTCGGTCGAGGGAAATCGCGAAGGTGAGCGCGGCCATCTGGAAGCCGAGCAGGCTGACCGGTTCGTTGGCGATCTTGAAGTCCTTCGCGATCGGCGCGATCTGCGCGGCGGTCATCAGGCCGCCGGCGGCGACCATGACGAACACCAGATACATCACCCAGAAGATCGGGCTGCGCAGCACCTGCGGCGGCGTGAAATCGATCTTGGTCTGCGGCAGGTTCAACTGCTTGCGTCGGACCGGCAGGGCATGCATCGGCTTGCGCATGAAAAATGCGAGCACGAAGACGACGATGCCTTGCCCGATCCCGAAGGTGAAGAAGGCGTGCTGGTATCCGCTCTCGGCGATCATGTTGGCGATCGGCACCACTGTGATCGCGGCGCCTGCGCCAAAGCCCGCCGCCGTTGCGCCGGCGGCAAGACCGCGGCGATCCGGAAACCACTTCAAGGCATTGCCGACGCAGGTCCCGTACACCGAACCGGCGCCGATGCCGCCGACGATGGCGGCCGCGTATAGCAGCACAAGCGAGTCCGCGTAGGAATTCAGGATCCAGGCGAGGCTGATCATCACGCCGCCGAACATGATGACGACACGCGGGCCGTATTTGTCGACGAACCAGGCTTCGACCGGAACGAGCCAGGTTTCGACGACGACGAAGAGGGTGAAGGCCAATTGAATTGAGGCGCGGCCCCAATGATATTTCGCGTCGATCGGATCGACGAACAGCGTCCATCCGTATTGCAGGTTGGCGATCATCGCCATGCAGACGATGCCCATGCCGAGTTGGATCCAGCGAAAGCTGCCGGACGGTGCCGCATCTACTGCGGGCGCATTTGTGCTTGAAGTCATGCTTCCTCCGATGCGCGCTTTTTGTGTGACTTAGTGCCGCAGTAGTTGTGGCTTATCGTCGCAAGCGCTGCTTTTCGGGAGACTGGTATATTATATTCCAAGATGCAAGCTGATCTTGAGCGAAGATTGCAGATTTGCCTCTGACATCCCAGATATGCGCTGCGATGCAGCATGGGTACGATGATGCTCACCTCCGGCGTTGCGGCCCAAGCTTAGGAAGACGATCCGGGGGAGCCTCGCAGCGGTTTATCTTCGACGAGCGCACAATACATTCGAGATGCAAAAAAAACGCGCCCGACCTTTCGGCCGAGCGCGCTTGATATGTGTTCGTGGACGAAGATTATGCGAGCGCTTTCGCGACGACGTTCTTTCGCCACGGCTTGAGCACAACGATTGCCAGCAGCGAGGCGAGGATGTTTGCGCCGGCCGCGATCAGGAACACGGTGTCCCAGGTTCCCGACGATTGCTGCATGTAGTTCGCGACAGGCACCAGCAGAGCCGCCGTTCCTTTCGCGGTGTAGAGCAGTCCGGCGTTGGTCGTCGCAAACTTCGAGCCGAACGTGTCGGTGCAGGTCGAGGGGAACAGCGAGTAGATCTCACCCCAGGCGAAGAACACGAAGCCTGACAGCAGCACGAACCAGAGCGGATCGTGTCCCCAGAGATAAAGCGCGTAGATGCCGATGCCTTCCATGCCGAAGGCGATGAACATCGTATTCTCGCGGCCGATCATGTCGGAGATCCAGCCAAAGAACGGACGCGTCAGACCGTTGAGCACGCGATCGATGGTGGCGGCGAAGGTCACCGCCGTCATCGTCACGGCCATCAGCGTGACCGGAACGTTGTCGATTTTCCAGTCGGCGGCGATCGGCTTCAAATTCGCCGTTACCATCAATCCGCCGGCTCCGACGATCACGAACATGAAGTACATCAGCCAGAAGATCGGATGGCGAATGACTTCGGTCGGAGCGTAGTTGCGGCGGGTCTGGATGATATTGGCGTTCTGCGTCACCGCGGGCACCTGGCCTGTCTTTGGCGGAAACAGGAAGAACGCCAGGATGATGATGATCAGACCCTGGCCCAGACCGAAGTACAGGAACGTGGTCTGAAAGCCGGAATCCTTGATCATCGCCTGGATCGGCGCAACGGTGAGTGCGGAGCCCGCACCAAAGCCTGCCGCGGTGATGCCGGCAGCGAGGCCGCGCTTGTCGGGAAACCATTTCAACGCGTTGCCGACGCAGGTGCCGTAGACGCCGCCGGCGCCGATGCCGGCCACGATCATGCCGAGATAGTAGCCGTTGAGGGTCGTCGCCTCGGCGTTGATCGCCCAGCCGATGCCGCAGAGGATGCCGCCGATCAGCACCACCAGGCGTGGGCCATATTTATCGACGAACCAGCCTTCGATCGGCACCAGCCAGGTCTCGAACAGCACGAAGAGCGTGAAGGCCCATTGGATCGAGGCGCGATCCCAACCGAATTTCTTCTGGATGTCGGGGACGAAGAACGTCCAGCCGTATTGATAGTTGGCGATCATCACCATCGCGCCGACGCCGATGGCTAATTGAGTCCAGCGATAGGCATCGCTGACGCGTGCCGCGGCCGGAGCCGCTCCATGAACTGCATCCGTCATAGGTTTCTCCCGAGGCACGCTTCTGTTTTAGGTTGAGCGTTACCATGCGGGCCATTTTGGTATGCGATATGCCAGCCATCAAGCGTTTATAACTTTAAAACCGATGGCGCGCGCAAATGTCGCAGATGTTGCGCACAGGCGCGCTTTTGGTCCTGATTGTTGCAGACAAAAAAATGACCCCGGAAAACCGGGGCCAAAGTCTGGGAGGAAACAGGAGGATGATCGGCGATAACGCTCAATCAGCCTGAAATCGAGGTATTCGGTGCTCAGAGCCCGAAATAGGGCAGGTCGCCATTGCGCTGCGAGATGCGGGCGCTGGTCATCAGCAGCCGGTCGATGGTGGCGAGCAGGCGGCCGAACAGGGTGGCGGTCGGGGCGAGGCCGAGCGAAGCAGTTTTGGACATTGTCGATCCCTCTTCTGAAAGCGCCGCGGCGCTGCGTGTTCGTCTGAGGACAATCTAGGCATACCAGATGCCACCGACAATTCCTTTGTTTGCATGGCAGCAAAGAATTTTTTGCAGTGCGAAATGCATCGATTTGATTTTCTTATCAAAAAAGGCCGCCGAGGGGTTCGGCGGCCTTCAATCGGTGATGCGAAACGCCTGAAGCGCTATTCGGCGGCGACCTTGCGGGGCGGATCGAGGGCGCCGGAATCGTGGATCTCGGCGACCTGATGGTCGCTGAAGCCCAGCACCTGGCGCAGGATCTCGTCGGTGTGCTCGCCGAGCAGCGGCGAGCGGGTCACTTCGGTGGGGCTGTCCGACATCTTGA
>JAQGKA010000443.1 GCA_028290355.1 Tardiphaga sp.
CGAAGGTCGCCAACATCAACAACGCACCGTCCGGCGGCTTTGCCGGCTCGATCACCTGCGCGCTGTTCCTGCAGCGCTTCGTGGAATCCGCCAAGAGCTGGCTGCATGTCGACATCTACGGCTGGACCCCCTCCGCCAAGCCGGCACGGCCCGAAGGCGGCGAATGCCAGGCGGCGCGGGCTATCTACAAGCTGCTGAGCGAACGCTATGCATGATCCAAGGCTGACACCGGCGCGGCCCGACCTCGCGGCGAAATATCTCGAAGGCAAGGTGGAGGCCGCACGCTTCGTCACCGGCGAGGAGTTCGAGGTCACCGACGCCATCGCGCCGGTGCGCCGCGAACCGTTCTCCGGCGCGATGCTGGAGACGCAGGCGCTGAAGGGCGAGCGCGTCACCATCTATGACCACAACGACGAAGGCTGGGCCTGGGGCCAGCTCAATGGCGATGGCTATGTCGGCTGGATACCGGAACGCGCGCTGAGCAAGCCCGGTGCGGCACCGACGCACAAGATCACCGCGATCCGGACCTTTGCGTTTCAGGCGCCCACGATCAAGATCCCGCCGTCGGATACACTGTTGATGGGCACGCGGATCGCGGTCGTGCGCGAGGATCGCGACTTTGCGATCACGCCGGACAACAGCCATCTGCCGCTGCAGCATGTCGGCGCCCTCGATCATTTCGAAAATGATTTCGTCGCGGTGGCCGAACGGTTCGTCGGCACGCCCTATCTGTGGGGCGGCAAGAGCAGCCTCGGCATCGATTGCTCCGGGCTGGTGCAGGTCGCGCTGAACGCGGCCGGCACCGGCTGCCCGCGCGACAGCGACATGCAGGAGAGCGGGCTCGGCCGTGCGCTGTCGGCAGCGGAAATGCAGAAGCTGCAGCGCGGCGACCTGATCTTCTGGAAGGGCCACGTCGCCATCGTCCGCGATGCCAGGACCATCGTCCACGCCAATGCGCATCACATGGCGACGGCGATCGAAGATACCAAAGCCGCCATCGCGCGGATCGCCGCGGCTGGAAGTGTGGTGACGGGCATCAAGCGACTGGATTAGGTGACGCCGGGTCGTAATAGTCCTGCAGCCGGTCGCGGTGCAGCGCCAGCCATTGCAGCGCGCTGACCATCAGGCCGTTGAAAATGGCGCCGCTCTCGAGCGCCGTGATCGCGGCATCGATCGACACCACGAATGGCCGGATATCCTCGGTCTCGCCAACGAGGCCACCGCGCGCCGGCACCTCCGCGGCATCGACGAAGCCGAGGAAGAAGGTGACGTATTCGTCGGTAAATCCCGGCGTCGGCAACACGCTGAAGAGTTCGACCAGGCGATCCGGCGCGACGCCGATCTCTTCAACACATTCGCGCAAAGCAGCGGCCTTGGCGGTCTCGTCGCCATCGACGCGCCCGGCGACGATCTCCACCATCTCGCCGCGGCCGGTGGCCAGATGCGCCGGCAAGCGGAACTGATGGATCAGCACGATCTCGCCGCGCGCCAGATCGATCGGCAGCACCGCCGCGACGCGGCTGGCGCGCAGCACATCGCGCTAGCTTCAATGGCTCGTCGTCGTGGCGCGCAATCGCCACATCGTAGCGCTCATAGGTCATGAAGCCGCGGCCGACCACCTCGGGCGCCGACAGCGTGATATCGGCAGCGCGATCGGCGATCGCGGGTGTTGTGGCGTCGCGCTTGATCATGGTGAGCCTATTGCGCCGTTGCACCGCCCGGCGCGGTTTCCAGCCGGAACGCGGCGGCGAACAGCGCGCGGGTGTAGTCGGTCTTGGGATTCTTGAACAGCTCCGAGGCCGGGCCTTCCTCGACCACCTTGCCGTGGCGCATCACGATCAGATGGCTCGCCAGTGACGCCACCACGCGCAGATCGTGCGAGATGAACATGTAAGTGAGATCGCGCTTGCGCTGCAGTTCGCGCAACAGATCGACCATCTGCGCCTGGAACAGCATGTCGAGCGCGCTGGTCGGCTCGTCCAGCACCACGAAACTCGGCTCCAGTACCGCGGCGCGCGCGATGCTGATGCGCTGGCGCTGGCCGCCGGAGAATTCATGCGGATAGCGGAACCGCGTCTTGGGATCGAGGCCGACGTCCACCAGTGCCTTGACGACGCGCGCCTCGCGATCGATCTCGGACAAGGACGGCTGATGCACGCTGAGGCCTTCGGCGACGATATCGCCCACCGACATCCGCGGGCTGAGCGCGCCGAACGGATCCTGAAACACGATCTGCATGTCGCGGCGGATCGGCCGCATCGCCTTGAACTGCAGGCCCTGGATATCCTTGCTGAGGAACACGATCGGCCCCTGCGAGGAGATCAGCCGCAGCAGCGCCAGGCCCAGCGTGGTCTTGCCGGAGCCGGACTCGCCGACCACGCCGAGCGTCTCGCCCTTGCGCACCGCCAGCGTGACGCCGTCCACGGCCTTGATGTGGCCGACGGTCTTGCGCAACAGCCCGCGCTTGATCGGAAACCAGACTTTCAGGTTGTCGGTGGACATCACCACGGGCGCATCGGGACGCGGCGGAGCCGGATCCACCTTCGGTTCGGCCGCTAGCAGATCGCGGGTATAGGGATGCTGCGGCGAGGTAAACACCTGCTCGACCGGTCCCTGCTCGACGATCTTGCCGCTCTTCATCACGCAAACGACGTCGGCAATACGACGGACAATGCCGAGGTCGTGGGTGATGAAAAGGAGACTCATGCCGAGCCGGGCCCGGATTTCCGCCAGCAATGTCAGGATCTGTGCCTGCACGGTGACGTCGAGCGCGGTAGTCGGCTCGTCGGCAATCAGCAGGTCCGGCTCGTTGGCGAGTGCCATGGCGATCATCACGCGCTGGCGCTGGCCGCCGGACAATTGATGCGGATAGCTGGCCAGCCGCGTCTCGGGCTCGGGAATGCCGACTTGCGTCAGCAACTCCAGCGTCCGCGCCCGCGCTTTTGATCCGCGGATGCCGCTGTGCAGCTGCAGGATCTCGCCGATCTGCGACTCGATGGTGTGCAGCGGATTGAGCGAGGTCATCGGCTCCTGGAAGATGATCGAAATGTCGTTGCCGCGGATGCCGCGAATCTCCCTTTCCGACATGCCGAGCAACTCGTGGCCCTTGAATCGAATATGGCCTGACGGATGCGACGCCGTGGGATAGGGCAACAGCCGCAGGATCGACAGCGCGCTGACCGATTTGCCGGAGCCGGACTCACCGACCAACGCGACGCATTCGCCGCGCTTGATCTCGAACGAGATGTGATCGACCGCGACCGACGTGCCGCTGCCATGGTGAAACGCCACCGAGAGATCGCGGACATCGAGCAGCGGCTGGTTGATGGCGTCCATGCTGCGGTCCTATCTGAACGTCTTGCGCGGATCGAACGCATCTCGCACGCCCTCGCCGATGAAGATCAGCAGCGACAGCATGATGGCCACGGCGAAGAAGCCGGTGAAGCCGAGCCATGGCGCCTGCACATTGGCCTTGCCCTGCGACAGCAATTCGCCGAGCGACGGCGAGCCCGGCGGCAGGCCGAAGCCGAGAAAATCCAGCGCCGTCAGCGTCATCACCGAGGACGAGACGATGAACGGCAGGAAGGTCATGGTCGCCACCATGGCGTTCGGCAGCAGATGCCGGATCATGATGACCTTGTTCGACACGCCAAGCGCGCGTGCGGCCATGATGTATTCGAAATTGCGGCCGCGCAGGAATTCAGCGCGCACCAGCCCGACCAGCGACACCCAGGAGAACAGCAAGAGAATGCCGAGCAGCACGAAGAAGCCGGGCACCAGCACCGAGGACAGGATCAGCAGCAGATAGAGCGACGGAATCGCGCTCCACACCTCGATGAAGCGCTGGAAGGCAAGATCGACCCAGCCGCCGAAATAACCCTGCACGCCGCCCGCGGCGATACCGATGATCGAGGAGATGATGGTCAGCGCCAGACCGAACAGCACCGAGATGCGAAAGCCGTAGATCAGCCGCGCGACGACGTCGCGGCCCTGATCGTCGGTGCCGAGCCAGTTGTATTCGAGATCGCGGCAGCTCTTCAGCCCCTTCTTCTCGACCACCGGCTTGCACTGCGCCTCGGTCAGCATCCAGGTCGGCTTCGACGGCGCCGGCGTAGGCAAATCGAGATTGTGGGTGTCGTAGGAATAGCGGATCAGCGGCCAGACGATGGTGCCGTTCTTCTCGGCGATCAGCTTCTGCAGATAGGGGTCGCGGTAGTCCGCGGCGGTTTCGAAGTCGCCGCCGAAGGTGGTTTCAGAATAGCTGACGAAGGCCGGAAAATACATCTTGCCGTCGAACTTGACGAAGAACGGCCGGTCGTTGGCGATGACTTCGGCGAACAGCGAGACAAAGAACAGGATCAGGAACAGCCAGAACGACCAATAGCCGCGGCGGTTGGACTTGAAATTCTGCCAGCGGCGCTGGTTGAGCGGCGACACGCCGAAGGGGTGGCGCGACGGCGGCACGGCCTCGCCGAGCGGCGTCAGCGTGGTGGATTCGATCGGCTCCCGCGCGGTGATGGTCATCAGACTTCCCGCGCTTCGAAATCGATCCGCGGATCGATCCACATATAGGCCAGGTCGGAGAGCAGGTTCACTACGAGGCCGACCAGCGAGAAGATGAACAGCGTGCCGAACACCACGGGATAGTCGCGGTTCAATACGCTCTCAAATCCAAGCAGGCCGAGGCCATCAAGGGAAAAGATCGTCTCGATCAACAGCGAGCCGGAGAAGAAGGCGTGGATGAAGGCGCCCGGGAAGCCGGCGATCACGATCAGCATGGCGTTGCGGAAGATGTGGTTGTACAGCACCTGGCGCTCATTGCAGCCCTTGGCGCGCGCGGTCATGACGTATTGCTTGCGGATCTCGTCGAGGAACGAGTTCTTGGTCAGCAGCGTCATGGTGGCGAAGGCGCCGAGCGCCATCGAGATCAGCGGCAGCGTGATGTGCCAGAAGTAATCAAGAATCTTCCAGTACCACGGGAATTGATCCCAGCCGTCCGACGTCAGGCCCCGTAAGGGAAAGATGCTCCAGAACGAGCCGCCGGAGAACAGGATGATCAGCAGGATCGCGAACAGGAAACCGGGAATCGCAAAGCCGACGATGATGACCGCCGAGGTCCAGGTGTCGAATTTCGAGCCGTCCTGCACCGCCTTGCGAATGCCCAGCGGAATCGAGATCAGATAGGTCAGCAGCATCATCCAGATGCCCAGCGACATCGATACCGGCAGCTTCTCCTTGATCAGTTGCAACACGCTGGTATCGCGAAAATAGCTCTTGCCGAAATCGAAGCGGGCGAAATTCCACAGCATCAGCGCAAAGCGCTCCGGCGCCGGCTTGTCGAAGCCGAACTGCTTTTCCAGGCTTTTCACGAAATCCGGATCGAGGCCCTGCGCGCCGCGGTATTTCGAATTCACCGCGTCGTTGGAGGCACCGACCTGGGCGCGGTTGCCGAAATCGCCGCCGGAGGCGCCGGACACGCGCGACGCGCCGGTGTCAGCGCCGCTGAGCTGCGCGATTACCCGCTCGACCGGGCCGCCGGGCGCGAATTGCACGACAACGAAAGACACGAACAGAATTCCGAGCAGCGTCGGAAACATCAGCAGGATGCGGCGGGCGATATATGCGCTCATGCTCTATTTCGCCTGTTCGGTCGCGGAAGGTTTCGCCGTGGCCCACCACAGATCGGGGACGCCGACGCCAAGATATTTCGGCAGGTTGGCGGGATGGCCGAACACATCCCAATAGGCCAGCCGGTGCGAATTGGCGTACCATTGCGGCACCCAGTAGCGGCCGGCGCGGATGACGCGGTCCAGCGCGCGCGCGGCGAATACCAGTTTCGGCCGGGTGTCGGCGGCGATCACTTCGTTCATCAGCGCATCGACGACCGGATCGGAAATCCCGGCGAGATTGTTCGAGCCTTTCGTCGTTGCCGACTGCACCGAGAAGAACGAGCGCAGGGAGTCGCCGGGCACGGTGGAGAAGCTGAAGCGCTCGATGACGATATCGAAATCGAAATCATCGCGTCGCGCCCGGAACTGGACGGGATCGACCAGGCGCAGCGTCGCCTCGATGCCGAGGGTGCCGAGGTTCTTGATGTAGGGCATGTGATGCGCCTGGAAGGCGGGCTCATCGAGCAGAAACTCGATCTTGAACGGCTCGCCCTGTGGCGTGACGCGCTTGCCGTCCTTCATCACGAAGCCGGCGTCGTTCAGGAGTTGGATCGCCTTGCGCAGCAGCGCGCGGTCCTGGCCTGAGCCATCGGAGATCGGCGGCACATAGGGCGCGCCGAACACTTCGGCCGGCACCTTGCCGCGGAACGGCTCCAGCAACGCCAGTTCTTCCGGCGACGGCGGACCATTGGCCATCATGTCGGAATTCTGGAACGGCGATACGGTGCGCACATAGGCGCCGTACATGATGGTCTTGTTGGTCCATTCAAAGTCGAAGGCATTGCCCAGCGCCTCGCGGACGCGGGCGTCCTTGAACTTGTCGCGGCGGGTGTTGAGAAACCAGCCTTGCGCACCGGAGGGCGTGTCGTCCGGCAGCATCTCGCGCTTGACGCGGCCGTCGGTGATGGCCGGAAAATCATAGCGCGTGTTCCAGATCCGCGAGGTGAATTCCTCGCGGAACAGATAGCTGCGGCCGGTGAACCCTTCGAAGGCGACATCACGGTCGCGATAGAAATCGAAGCGCACGGTCTCGAAATTGTAGCTGCCGCGGCTGACCGGCAGATCGGCGCCCCACCAGTCCTTGACACGGTCGAACTCGATGTAGCGCCCTGACTCGAAGCGGCCGACCTTGTAGGGCCCGCTGCCGAGCGGAATATCGAGCGAGGATTCGTCGAACGGATGCGCGGTGTAATAGGCCTGCGAGAAGATCGGCAGGCCGGCGACGAACAGCGGCACGTCGCGGCCGCGCTTGTCGGCAAAGGTGA
>JAQGKA010000446.1 GCA_028290355.1 Tardiphaga sp.
GCAGATCAGGTTGCGCGACAATGAAGGTATCGTCACCGACGCCCGCGTCCTTGGCGTCGATCCCGACACCGACCTCGCACTGCTGCGCGCCGATGGGGTGCGGGATTTACTCTATGCCTCGCTCGGCAACTCCAAGAGTTTGCGCCGCGGGCAACTTGTCGTCGCGATCGGCAATCCGCTGGGCTTTGAGTCGACCGTGACGGCCGGCGTGGTATCGGCGCTGGGCCGCTCGATCCGCTCGGTCAGTGGCCGCACCATCGAGGACGTGATCCAGACCGATGCCGCGCTCAATCCGGGCAATTCCGGCGGGCCGCTGGTGTCATCGGCAGGCGAGGTGATCGGCATCAACACCGCGATCATCCAGGGCGCGCAGGGCATCTGCTTTGCGGTCGCCAGCAACACCGCGCAGTTCGTGCTGTCGGAGATCATCCGCCACGGCTATGTCCGCCGCGCCCATATCGGCGTGTCCGGTCAGACTGCACCGATTCCGCGGCGACATGCCGTCATCGCCGGTGTCGAGAACAAGATGGGCGCGCTGCTTCAGCAGATCGAGCCGGGAAGTCCGGCGTCGCAGGCCGGCTTGTTGCCCGGCGATGTGGTGATCCGGCTCGACGGGGTCGACGTCAACGGCGTCGACGACCTGATCCGCATCCTCGATCGCGACCGGATTGATCGCAAGCTGGAGATGGATGTACTGCGGATGGGCCGCCTGCGCGGCATCGATATCCATCCGGTAGAGCGGAAGCCGGCGGCACGGTAACGCTTGCTCTCGTGTCCCGGACGCGGTGCAGCGCTCTTTGCGCTGCTCCGCAGATCCGGGACCCATTCTTTTCCTCGCAACTCCATGGGCCCGAATCAGCAGCGCACCACGCTGCAAGGGCAGCGTGGTGCGCTGCATCCGGGGCACGAGCGCGAGTTTAGCGCGCGGCAAGCTCGGTGCTTTCCTCAACGCGCTCCAGCCACGCCTTCGCCACCGTCAGATCCGCCTGCGACAGCTGATGTCCGACCGGCAACGTCCGATGCCGAACGTCGGCGCCGGCGTTCGCCAGCATCGTCGCAAGCCGCTGCGAATTGCTCGGCGGAATGATCGGATCCGATTCCCCCGACACGATAAGCACCGGCTTGCCGGCAAGATCCACTTTCGGCACGTCACGCAATGGCACCATTGCCCGCAGCAGTATCGCGCCGGCCAGTGCCTCCGGCCGCAGCAGCAGCATCGCCGCGGCGATGTTGGCGCCGTTGGAGTAGCCGAGTGCGATCGGCGCCGCGAGGCCGTAATGTTTTCGCGCTTCGACTACGAAGTCTGCCAACTCGTTGGCGCGGCGGCGCACGTCGTCCTCGTCGAACACGCCCTCTGCGAGTCTCCTGAAGAAGCGCGGCATGCCGTGCTCCAGCACCTTGCCACGCGGCGAGATGAGCGCTGCACCCGGCGCAATGGCTTCACCGAGCGGCAGCAGATCGCTCTCGTCGCCGCCGGTGCCGTGCAGCAACAGCAACGGCGCTGCTTCGCGCGGGTTGCCCGGCGCGAAGCGATGAATGAAGGACAGTTCGGTCATCACGCAACTCCTTCCAAAGACGGCAGCACCTT
This sequence comes from Tardiphaga sp., assembly GCA_028290355.1. Lineage (GTDB taxonomy): Bacteria > Pseudomonadota > Alphaproteobacteria > Rhizobiales > Xanthobacteraceae > Tardiphaga. The sequence goes on from JAQGKA010000446.1 coordinate 1,589, forward strand.
CTCGATGGCCGCGCGCTTCGATTCCAGGAACGCTGGCAGCTTCAGGTGCTCGCCGAGGGATTCGACGGGCTCGTCCACGGCGAAGCCGGGGACGTCGGTGGCGATCTCGAACAGGATGCCGCCGGGTTCGCGGAAGTACACCGAGCGGAAGTAGTTGCGGTCCTTCTGCTCGGTCGGGTGCTGACCGTGCGTTTCCACCAGCTTGCGCGCCATCTCGGCCTGGTCGGCGTCATCGACGGCGCGGAACGCGACGTGATGCACCGAGCCGCGACCCTGCCGGCCCGGCAGGAAGCCGCCGGCCTCGTAGATATCGACGATGCCGCCGTTCGCGCTGTCCGCTTTCAGGCGGATGATCGAGCCTTCGCGCGCGGCTTCCTGGAAGCCGAACACGTCGGTGAGGATCGCGCTGGTCTTGTCGGCCTTCTCCAGCAGCAGTGTCACGCCATGGAAGCCGCGGATCGCATGCTCTGCCGGCACATCGCCATTGCTCCAGCCGGCTTCATTCTCCGCTCCGGGGATGCCGACCAGAGCGAGGCTCATGCCGTCCGGATCGGTGAACGGCAGCACCGCTTCGCCGAAGCGCTTTTCCAGCGCCTCATGGGCGATGCCCTTTTCGATGAAGCGATGCGTCCAGTAGCCAAGGGAGCGCGCCGGCACCCGGAACGAGGTCTGCTGGGTCTGGCCGACGCCGCCGCGGCCGGGGGCGGCATGCTCCCACGGGAAGAAGGTGAGGATGGTGCCGGGAAGGCCGGCCTCGTCGCCGTAATAGAAGTGGTAGGTGCCGGGGTCGTCGAAATTGTAGGTCTTCTTGACGAAGCTCAGGCCGAGGGAACGATTATAAAAGTCGAAGTTACGCAAGGCGTTACCAGCGATGGCGGTGACGTGATGGATGCCTGACATGGTCTTTCTCCTGGGTTGGGAGGCGCTCTGCCTCCCGTTGCAGGGATAATTGGGCGGGCCATAAACAAAGACAATCAGGCCTTTCGTGACATCACTGTCTATGATTTGATGACAATCATGGACAAGCTCACCAGCCTGCGCGCCTTCGTCAAAGTGGTCGAACTCGGCAGTTTTTCCGAAGCCGGTCGGCAACTGCGGCTGTCGCGCTCGGCGATCTCGAAATATGTCAGCGAGCTTGAACAGAGCCTCGGCGTGCAACTGCTGAACCGCACCACGCGGCACGCCAGCCCGAACGAAAACGGCCAGGCCTATTTCGAACGCGCGCTCGCGGTGCTGGCCGATCTCGACGCTGCCGATCAGGCAGTGGCGCAGGCGCAGGCGACGCCGCGCGGGCTGTTGCGGGTCAATGCGCCAATGTCGTTCGGCACGCTGCAATTGGGGCCGGCGATCGCTGATTTCATGGCGCGATGCCCGGAGTTGCAAATTCAACTGGTGTTATCAGACGATCAGGTCGATCCAACGCAAGGCGGCTTCGATGTCACGCTGCGGATTGCCGATCTGGAATCGTCGAGTCTGATCGCGCGAAAGATCGTGGCGATCGAGCGCGTGATCTGCGCGTCGCCGGATTATCTGCAGCAGCACGGCGTGCCGAAAGCACCGGCCGATCTGCGCAGTCACGCGCTGCTGACCTATGGCTTCCTGCTCACCGGCAATCAGTGGAAGCTCACCGGCAAGGATGGCGATCACTGGATTCAGCCAAGCTGGACGCTATGCGCCAACAATGCCGAAGTGCTGCGCGATGCCGCCATCAAGGGCAGGGGCGTGGCATTGCTGCCGACCTTCATCGCCGGCGATGCTCTGCGCCAGGGATCGTTGCAAAGTTTTCTCGCCGCTTACAAGGCGCCGCCGCTGACGCTCTATGCGATCTATCCGCCGACGCGACACCTCGCAGTTAAGGTGCGGCTGTTCATCGATTTCCTGGTCGCGCGTTTCAGCGGCGTGCCGTCATGGGATGCGGGGTTGTAGACCCTGCAGTGGTTATGGATTCCGGGCTCGCTCGCAGCTGACGCTGCTCGCGCCCCGGAATGACGACCATCAAGCCGCGCGGACTTCGCGCAGGAAGGCGTCGACCTGGGTCCGGAGGTCTTCGCCATTGCGCGACAGATCGGCCGCGGATTCCACCACGCGGGTTGCCGCGAGGCCGGTTTCACGGGCGGCGTCGTTGACGCCAGAGATATTCTCCGAGACTTCGCCGGTGCCGCGGGCGGCGTCGGCGACGTTGCGGGCAATCTCCAGCGTGGCCGCGCCCTGTTCCTCGACGGCAGCCGCAATCGCGCTGGCGATTTCGCTGACCTTGCCGATGGTGGAGGTGATGCCCTGGATCGAATCCACGGAAGCCTTGGTGGCGTTTTGAATGGCGCCGACCTGTGCCGAAATCTCATCGGTGGCCTTTGACGTCTGCGTCGCCAAGGCCTTAACCTCGGACGCGACGACGGCAAAGCCGCGGCCGGCTTCGCCCGCGCGGGCGGCTTCGATCGTAGCATTGAGTGCCAGAAGATTGGTCTGCGCCGCGATCTCGCTGATCAGCTTGACGACATCGCCGATCTTTTGCGCGGCTTCGGCGAGGCTCTGCACTTCGGAGTTGGTGGTATTGGCCTGGTCGACGGCTTCGCCGGCAACGCGGGCGGATTCGTTGACCTGCTGGGCAATCTCGCTGATCGAGGCGTTGAGTTCCTCGATCGCCGCGGCGACCGCCTGCGCGCTCTGCGTGGCTTCCTCCGAGGCGGCGGCAACAGCCGCGGTCTGGCGCGTCGCTTCCTCAGCGGTGACAGCCATCGACTGCGCGGTGGTCCGCAATTCGCCGGCGGCGGATCCGACCGCGCCGACGACGCTGCCGACGCCGGTCTCGAAGCGGTTCGCCAACGCGTTCATGGTGTCGCGGCGCTCGATCTGGGTCTGCTCGCGCTGTTGCTCCTGTGCGGCACGCAACTGGTCGGTTTCGATCAGGCCATTCTTGAAGATCTCGACGGCGCCCGCCATCGAGCCGATCTCGTCCTTGCGGCCGGCGCCGGGCACCGCAATGGTGCGATTGCCGGCGGCGATGTCGCGCATCGCGGACTCCAGCGCCCGGATCGGCTTCGCCATGCTGCGGCCCATCCAGACCGCGATCGCGCCCGCGACCAGCAAGACGCAGGCCGAGATGATGAGGAGCCAATTCAGCGAGGTTCGCGTCAGGTTGCGATAAGCGCTGGTGTCGCGGACGATCTCGAATACCGCGACGTTGTCGCCGGAGAAATTCTTGATCGCGCCGAAGGTGGTAGCGGATGGCTTGTTGTTGAGTTCGGCATACTGAGTAACGATTTCGCCGGCAAGTGCGCGACGGATTGCGGCTACGTTGGGAGTGCTGCCGGTAAGCGTTGAGGCTAGCGTCTTGGCGGCTTGGCCATCGATTTGATGGATAGCAACGTCAACACCAAAGCGAGCCTTCATGGTCTCCACGAAAGTTTTGCCGAACGGCGCGCCCAGATCCATCGTGCCGATCAGCGTGTCGCCGTCGATGATCGCTGCGACGCCGAACACGTTGAGTGCGTCACGGCCAGCCTCGATGCCACCGACCGACTTGCGCGTCGACATTGACTGCACAACCATCTTGCGGCGGCTTGAGAGATCGTCGCCGAAAGTTCCCACATTGTGGGAGCGGGCAAATGCTGTTGCTGGTGGAATCTGAACAGTGATCAGTTCTAGGCCGCGCGGCGCAATTCGCTGGTGCGCTTCCTTGAGCAGCGCAATCGTCTTGTCGCGATCCTTGGCACGAACGGCGTCCTTGACGCTCTGCATCGAGGCCATCGCCTCGGCGACGGCAAGGGTGGTCCGCGTCTCGGCGTTCAACGCCGCCGTGAGGTTGGCGTAATCATCATGCGCCTCGCGCTCCAGCGCGGTATCGACAATACTCTGCTGCTGCCACATGCTGAAGGCCGCGAGCACCGCGCACGAGCCGGCCGTGACCAGCGTGATCGCCACAATCATGCGTGCTGAAATGGATTTGAGTGCGTGCATGGTTGTGCCCCTTCGTCCACGGCAAGCAATTTTGCCGCGGCGCTATCCCCTGATTCAGAAATAGGGAATTCCGATGAAGGAGCTCTTAAGCAGGTGAATATGCTGACCTTACAACCGTACCGGCGTCAAATTGATTGCAGCGTCGATACTTTAGTCTCGGTTCGATTTCAGCATTAAGGCGACGCCGCGCCTGGCGAAGACGCGGAATAAGGTGGCGTTTTGTTCTGCTCGAGACATTGCGCAACGTACGACAGCGGCGCCGCGGATTTGAACGGCTTCTTCAGGCTGCAGGTCGCCCCGAGCCGCGTCGACATCGATAAAAAACCCGGCGACGGCGTGGTACGCGACGAAAAGGCGTGGCCAGAGATCACGATGATCGGCACGTCGGGCCGGTATTGATGCACCAGCTTCATCGTTCCCAAGCCGTCCATGCCCGGCATGAAGATATCGACGATCAGCAGGTCGAAGCTGCCCTCGCGAAATGTCCGCAGGGCCGTGGGGCCATCGCTGGCGGAGGTGGTGCGGTGGCCTTCGCGTTCGAGCAGCAGCCTGGCGATCAACTGCACCGTCTTGTTATCGTCCACGATCAAGATGCTTGCCATTCCCAGCCCCCGGGATTTGGTCTTCTTGGGTTACCCTCCGCGCAACGCTGACGCATGCTTTCGATCGCTCATTCCATTTCCATCTCGCCGTCGCGTCGCGCATACAGATGGACGATGGGTGCGTTACAAACGACCGTCGTGGGTTCGGTAGTCCCGGCGGTCTCAACTTGCCGCAGCTCTCCACCGGTGCGGTCGAACACACCGGGAAAGGCCTGGCGGATCGCATCGAATTGTCGGGAATAGGGCGTCGGATGTGGCATCGTCGTTCCCCCCAAACGACTCCGAACCGCGCTACGTGGTGCCAGCGCAATCAATTGAATTCTTATTATTGCGATTAGCCTGCCGCAGCACGCCTCTGATTCGCTGCTCAAAAATGCTCAGGGGAAAGTGCCAGTGCCGTCGTCTCACAGCCGGGACTAAATTTCTCCTGCGGAGCAGACGGGGGAAGCGCGTGGTCGGCGCGGCGACGTTACTGTCACGTTTCAATCAAGAGTATCCGGCGCTACTCTTCGCGTTCGATCAGCGGCTTGTCGTTCAACACCGCGTTGAGCAACGAGTTATGGACTTCGATTTTACCATTGTAGTCGATGAAGCCCAGCTTGCGGAACTTGTTCATGAAGAAGCTGACGCGTGATCGGGTCGTGCCGATCATCTCTGCCAGGGTCTCCTGACTGAGTTCGACGGGGATTGGTTTCAAGGTGCCTTCCTTGCCGAAATTGGCGAGGATCAGCAGCAGGCGTGCCAGCCGTTTTTCGCTGGAGTTGAAAAGCTGGTCGATCAGGTCTTCCTCGACGCGGCTGTTGCGGGTCAGCAGATATCCCATGAAAAGTTCGGAAAACGCCGGCTCATTGTGCAGCGTGGCCATCATGGAAGCCCTGCTGATCGAGGTGATGACGCAGTCTTCCAGCGCAGTGGTCGTAACGATGCGAACGGTATGGCCATTCAGGCAACCTTCGCCGAAGAATTGTCCGGCCTCCAGGATTCCGACGACCGCTTCCTTGCCCTGCTCGGAAAGGACAGTGAGTTTGACCTTGCCTTTCTGGATGTAAAACACCGCGTCCGCCATCTCGCCCTGGCAGAAAATGTTCTGGTTCTTTTTATAGTCCGTAATCGCCTTGCCTTGGCTCACACAGGCGAGAAAGGCCCTGGGATCGAACTCGTCTTTGGCTGCTTTGCCCAAGATGGCTGACCTCGTGGTGATATGCCGAAATGATTTAGACATTATGTCCGCTAGATTACAAACACTATCATGAGTTGTAATGTTCCATCCATACCTGAAAAAAGTTGGATAGCCGCGCGGGCTTCTTTGACGTGCGGCAAGCAAGTCAACGGATATCACAGCCGGCCTGTGACGCCGTTCGTCTGTTTAATTTTGATGAACCGATAAGAATTTATAGGTGTCCAGTCCCAGCGAATAGCTTGATCGATTTGGAACTTGAAAACGGCGTATTGCCTTTGGCGCACGGTATTTGCGTCGGCGTGTTCACCGCGCCGAAACAACTTCCGTCCATCGTGCGTGCGATGCAACGTGTGGATTGTTCGACGTCATGAGCCAGCCGCAAGTGTACTCCGCCCTCGAACTGCGAGGGTTAACGAAACGTTTCGACCGCCCCGCGGTCGATGGCCTCGATCTGACCGTGCGCGCCGGCGAATTCTACGCGCTACTCGGCGCCAACGGCGCCGGCAAGACCACCACGCTGCGCATGGTGGCCGGCCTGCTGCGGCCGGATGCCGGATCGGTTTCAGTGCTCGGGATCGATGCGCTCGCCGATCCCGTTGCCGCCAAGCAGGTCACCGCGTGGGTGTCCGATGAGCCGATGATCTACGACAAGCTGACGCCGCTGGAGTATCTCGAATTCGTCGCCGGCTTATGGGGCTGCGACGCCGCGATCGCCGAACGTTCGGCGCGCGAGCTGCTCGCCTCGCTCGGTCTGGCGCCGCATCTGCACGAGCGTTGCGAGGGATTTTCCAAGGGCATGCGCCAGAAGGTCGCATTGGCCGGCGCGTTGGTGCACGATCCCCGTTTGATTATTCTCGACGAGCCGCTCACCGGGCTCGATGCTGTCTCCGCGCGCCACGTCAAGGGCCTGCTGCAGGCGCGCGTCCGTGCCGGCTGCACCGTCATCATGACGACGCACATTCTGGAAGTTGCCGAGCGGATGGCCGACAGGATCGGCGTGATCTCGGCGGGCCGGCTGATCGCGGAAGGCACGCTGGCCGAATTGCAGCAGCAGAATGGACAAGGCGACACCAGCCTCGAGGACATGTTCGTGGCACTGGTGGAAAGCGCGCCGGTCGCGGCATGACGAGAGCCGCCACCGTGACGTGGTTTGCCGGCCACGAAATCCGGCTGGCGTGGCGTGAGCTGCTGGGCATGCTGACCGCGGGTCGGCGCTGGCGCACCCGCAGTGCGTCGATCATGCTGGTGGCCTTCGTGATCTTCCTGCATCTGCCGGCCTATGCGGTGGTCGGCCGCTTCGCCGATGTGCAGATGCCGCTAGACCAATCCACGTTGATCGTGATCACGGCGAGTATCTTCCTGGCCTGGGCGCTGATACTGTCGCAGGCGATTGAATCCGTCACCCGCGTGTTCTATGCACGGGCCGATCTCGACCTCATCATGTCGTCGCCGGTGGCGCTGACCAATGTGTTCTCGGTGCGCATCGCGGCGATTGCGCTGACGGTGACGCTCATGGCGATGCTGCTGGCGACGCCATTCATCGACGTGCTGGTGATCGGCGGCGGCGCCCGCTGGTTCGCCACCTATGCCGTGGTGATCGCCATCGGCCTGTCGTCGGCTGCTGTGGCGATCGCCATCACCGTTGGGCTGTTTCAGCTCTGCGGCCCGGCTAAAACCCGCGCGATAGCGCAGATCATTTCCGCCGTCACCGGCGCCGGCTTTGTGATCGCGCTGCAGGTCGCCGCGATCCTGTCCTACGGCACGCTGTCGCGCTTCGCCGTACTCACCTCCGATGCGGCAGCCGCCTTTGCGCCAGAGGCCGGCAGCATGATGTGGTGGCCTGCTCGCGCGATGCTCGGCGACGTCGCGGCGCTATTGCTGCTGCTCGGTGGCAGCTTGATGCTGCTCGGCGCGGCCATGGCAGCGTTCTCGCCGCGCTTCAGCGGCTATGTCGCCAGCGTCTCTCCCAGGATCGAAACGTACAAGTCCGCGACGTCGCGGCCGTTCCGCCTAGGATCGCGACAGAACGCGCTGCGGCGCAAGGAATTGCAACTGCTGTGGCGCGACCCTTGGCTGATGTCGCAGACGCTGATGCAGCTACTGTATCTGCTGCCGCCGGCGCTGATGTTGTGGCGCAGTTATGGCGAAGGCGCCGGAGCCTTCATCGTGCTGGCACCCGTTATCGTGATGGCCGCGGGGCAGCTCGCCGGTGGGCTGGCGTGGCTGACGATCTCTGGTGAAGACGCCGCAGACCTCGTTGCCACCGCACCGTTGCCGTCGGCGTCGGTGACCCGGGCCAAGATCGAAGTGGTGCTGATCCTGATCGCCACGGTCTTTGCGCCGCTGATCCTCGTGCTGGCGTTTGTTTCGGTGGAACTTGCCGCGGTCACGGCACTGGCCACCGTTGTCGCAGCAGCGTCCGCGACATCGATCCAGCTCTGGTTCCGGGTACAGGCACGGCGCAGCCAGTTTCGCCGCCGTCAGACCTCGTCGCGCATTGCCACATTTGCCGAAGCGTTTTCGTCGATCGGCTGGGCCGCGACCGCTGCACTGGCGCTTGTCGTGCCGGTGGTTGCAGCGATAACGGCGCTGATCACGGCGGGCATCATGGTGCTGACATGGAAAATCAGCCCGGCTCGGCAATGACAACGCAAAGCCGCCCGGCTTGTGCCGGACGGCTTTGCGATCAGTAATAGAAAAGGCGCTTACGCAGCCTTCTCGTGTTCCCAGTGCGAAGTCACCTCGGCACCGGTCTTGGTGAGATGGACGTGCTGATCGACGTGATCGATCCAGGCGGTTGGAATGAAGTGATGGTGTTGACCATCCGGCGAACTCTGCTTGGTGAGCTTGATCTTGCCGGCGCCTTCGAGATGGTCAACTTTGCCGACCGTCTTGCGGTCTGACGAGATGACATCCATGTGCTCCCTGATCTTCGATGTATCTGCCATTTTTCTCTCCACGTTTACACCGACTATTCAACGCGCGGTCCACAGATAGGTTGCAGGAACTAGGCCACCATCGACATTGGCGCGACGGCAGGGGCCTCGCCAAGAACCTCATCGGTGATCACCTGGAATTTTGCCAGCGGCGCGGGGCCGAAGGCCGTGGAGATTGCGACATCAGCGGCGTCGCGACCGCGGGCCATCACGATGCGGCCGATCCGCGGCTGGTTGTGGCGGGCGTCGAAGGTGTACCATTGGCCGTCGAGGTAGACCTCGAACCAGGCGCTGAAATCCATCGGCGCGGGATCGATGGGCACGCCGATGTCGCCAAGATAGCCGGTGCAATAGCGCGCGGGGATGTTCATGCAGCGGCACAAAGCGACGGCGAGATGGGCGAAGTCGCGACAGACGCCGACGCGCTCGTCGTGGCTTTCGGAAGCGGTACGGTCGTTGCGCGCATGGTGATAGCCGAACGAGATACGGCTGTTGGCGTAATCGCAGATCGCCTGCACCCGCTGCCAGCCGCCAACGATACCGCCAAACATCGACCATGCGAGGTCGGAGAGCTTTTGCGTATCGCAGTAGCGGCTGCCGAGCAGATAGACCAGGACGTCGTCGGGCAATTGACCGATCGGCGTTTGCTGCGCGTCGGGCGCGACGGCATCGGGCTGCCCGCTGTCGGCGATCAGAAATTCGCCCCTGATCTCGATGATCCCGGGCGGGGCGATGATCCGGGTGCACGTGTTGCCAAACATGTCGAGGAAATCGCGGGCCTGGACGTCCTGCGAGAATTGGATGTGATGCGGGGTCTGGAGATCCTTCGCGCGCGACGGGTGAATGCTCAGCATCAGAATCACGGGCGTTTCCTGAATACACTGAAACGCGATGTCGTAACCTGCACGGATCTGCACTGCTGGTCTCCATTTGTTCGACACATCGGAATAAATCGTTGTCAAACAAGTGTAGTCGCTGAAGTTCGTTCCGAGGTTCAATGACGGAAATGTGCAGAAAATGTGGGCAGACGGGTTCCGAGGGAACTCGCCCGCACTTTTCATCATGGCAAGCGAAGCAATCCATAATTCACAAGCGCGGACTGAACTGCTTCGTCGCAAGTGCTCCTCGCGATGATGAAAGGAGTCGTCTGCCCCTGCTACTTTTTCAAGGACAAAAGCAGTAGCGACCGCCCCGTCACCTGATACATATGCCCGAACGGAAAATCCTCGCCGCCGGGCGCGTCCGGGATGTTGGTATCCACCAGCAACTCCCACGCCGATCCCGCCGCTGCTTCCGGCATGGTGAAGTCCACCAGTCCTTCAAAGCCATTGAGGATGATCAGCATGGTCTGATCCTGCGCCTGCCTGCGGATGCCTGTCTTCTGGGCGCGGCCGTCCAGCAGCATTCCAAAACATTTCATGTTGGTGTCGGACCAGTGCTCGTCCTGCATCGGACCGCCATTGGCGTTGATCCAGGTGACGTCGCGGACGTCGAGTTTTTCGTCGTGCTCGCCGGTGAGGAAGCGGCTGCGACGCAGCACCGAGCATTCGCCCAGGAGCTTGATGATCCGTTTGGTGAAGGCGAGCAGATCCTTGCTGTCGGCGTCGAGCTTCCAGTTGAACCAGGAGATCTCGCTGTCCTGGCAATAGGCGTTGTTGTTGCCCTGCTGGGTGCGGCCGAATTCGTCGCCCCCGAGGATCATGGGCGTGCCCTGCGCGAACATCAGGGTCGCCAGCATGTTGCGCTTCTGGCGGTTGCGTAGCGCGAGGACTGCCTTGTCGTTGGTTGGGCCTTCTACGCCGCAATTCCACGAACGGTTGCTGGAGCTGCCATCCTTGTTGTTCTCGCCGTTGGCCTCGTTGTGCTTGTCGTTGTAGCTGGCCCAGTCGTTCAGTGTGAAGCCGTCATGGGCGGTGACAAAATTGACGCTCGCCCAGGCGCGGCGGCCCTGATGGTTGAACATGTCGGCCGAGGCCGACAGCCGCGGCGCCAGGGCCGCGACCGGCGCTTTGCCGCGCCAGAAATCGCGGGTAACGTCGCGAAACTTGTCGTTCCACTCCGCCCAGCCGGGCGGGAAGCCGCCGACCTGATAGCCGCCGGGGCCGATGTCCCAGGGCTCGGCAATCAGCTTCACCGTGGTTAGCAGCGGATCCTGATCGACCGCCTTGAGGAAGCCGCTCTGCTCGTCGAAGCCGTACACCTCGCGTGCCAAAATGGTGCCGAGATCGAATCGAAAGCCGTCGATGTGCATTTCCCGCACCCAGTAGCGCAGGCTGTCATTGACCATCTGGATGACGCGGGCATGGGACAGATTCACCGTGTTTCCGGTGCCGGTGTCGTTGATGTAATAGCGCTTTGTCTTCGGCAGTAGTCGATAATAACTGGCGTTGTCGATGCCCTTGAATGACAGCGTCGGGCCGAGTTCGTTGCCCTCTGCGGTGTGGTTGTAGACCACATCGAGGATCACCTCGAGCCCTCCGGCATGCAGCGCCGCCACCATTTCCTTGAACTCACGGAGCGAATTCGGCACGTCGGAAGCGTAGCGCGGATCCGGCGCGAAGAAGCCGATCGAATTGTAGCCCCAATAATTGGTCAGCTTCTTGTTGAGCAGATAGTCGTCATTGATGAAGGTGTGCACCGGCAGCAGTTCGACCGAGGTGATACCGAGGCCGCAGAGATAATCCACCACCGGCTTGGTGCCGAAGCCGGCATAGGTGCCGCGTAGCTTCTCAGGTACGTCGGGATTCAACATGGTGAAACCCTTGACGTGGGTTTCATAGACGATGGTCTGATCCCACGGCACATTCTGCCGGCCGGCTTCTCCGGTCCAGTCGAAGTCGCGATCGACGATGACGCATTTCGGCATGAACGGCGCGCTGTCGCGCTCGTCGAAGGTGGTGTCGTCGCCGGTCTCCATCTTGTAGCCGAACACCGCGGGATTCCATTCCAGCTGCCCGGCATGGGCGCGGGCATAGGGATCGAGCAGCAGCTTGTTCGGATTGAAGCGGTGGCCGTTTTCCGGCTCATAGGGGCCGTCGACGCGGTAGCCATAGAAGGTGCCAGGGCCGACATCCGGAATATAGCCGTGGAAAACCTCGTCGGTGTATTCCGGCAGCTCGATGCGGGTTTCGATGTCGCCATCAAACAGACAGACCTCGACCTTGGTGGCATTGGCCGAGAAGAGTGCGAAGTTGGTGCCTTTGCCGTCCCAGTGTGCGCCCAAGGGATAGGGCAAGCCTTCTTGGACTGTTCTGCTGCTCACGATCGCCCCGCCTGTTCAAAAAATCAGAAATGAAACGCGCTCTACAACCGCTTGGCCGTCATTACGTTGCAGTGCAGTCTGGAGCTTTGGCGAAATATCTTCATACTTTCATCGCATCGGCCGGATTTCAATGCTGGCGGCCGGTCGCAGGCGAAGCACGCCGTGTTGAGCCGGTTGCCGATCCAGCCTAAGAGCCTCGCATCGACCCTGGAGCCTTGCCGATGACAGATATCTCCCGTCACAAACGCATCGCGCTGCTTGGCGCCCCGGTCGAAGTCGGCGCCTCGCAGCGGGGCACGCTGATGGGCCCGGCGGCGCTGCGTACTGCCGGCCTTGGCGCGCTGCTGGAAGAGCTTGGCTTTGCGGTGGAAGACCACGGCGACCTCGCTCCGCCCGACGATCAGCCGGTGGCGGATACCCCGCCGGAGAACGCAAAGCACTATCGCGACATTCAGAAATGGATCCAGGCGCTGAGCGCGCGGGCCTATACTCTGGCGAAGTCGGGCGCGCTGCCGATCTTCCTTGGCGGCGACCACAGCCTGTCGATGGGTTCGGTCAACGGCGTGGCGCAACACTGGCATGAACAGGGTCGCGAATTGTTCGTGCTGTGGCTGGATGCGCATGCCGACTACAACACGCCGGCTACCACCATCACGGGTAATATGCATGGCATGTCGGCGGCGTTTCTGTGCGGCGAGCCGGGGCTCGATGGCTTGCTCGGTGCGGAGCCGCGCGCGTCGATCAAGCCGGACTATCTCGATTTGTTCGGGATCCGCTCGATCGACAAGCTCGAAAGGGAACTGGTGCGCGAACGCAGGATCGCAGTCGCCGACATGCGGCAGATCGACGAGTTCGGCGTCGGCGTGTTGATCCGCCGCGTCATCGAGCGGGTCAAGGCACGCAACGGCGTGCTGCATGTGTCGTTCGACGTCGACTTCCTCGATCCCGCCACCGCGCCCGGCGTCGGCACCATGGTGCCGGGCGGCGCCACCTATCGCGAGGCGCACCTGATCATGGAGCTGCTGCACGATTCCGGGCTGATGTGTTCGCTCGACGTGGTCGAATTGAACCCTTTCCTCGATGAACGCGGCCGCACCGCGCGCGTCATGGTCGAACTGGTCGGCAGCCTGTTCGGCCAACAGATCACCGACCGGCCAACGCCCAGCAATGCGATTTTGCCGCCGTCTTGAGCCTCGGACGGGTTTCCACGCGCATGGGTTTGCGCGCTAGACTGGCGGAAGTGCGATCTATTTTTCCGGAGATGCCATGTCGATCCTGATCCGCGGCGGCACTGTTGTGAACCACGATCATTCCCGCCGCGCCGATGTGCTGGTCGATGACGGCACGATCGTTGCGATCGGCGCCAAGCTGGATGCGCCAGGGGGCGCGGAAGTCATCGACGCCGGTGGCTGCTATGTCATGCCGGGTGGCATCGATCCGCACACCCATCTCGAACTGCCTTTCGTGGGTAGCGTTTCCGCCGATGATTCCGAGTGGGGCACCAAGGCTGCGCTGTCGGGCGGCACCAACATGGTGGTGGATTTCTGCATTCCAGATCCCGGCCAGTCGATGCTGGCGGCCTATCAGGACTGGCGGCACCGCTCCGAGAAAGCCGCGTCCGACTACGGTTTCCACATGGCGGTGACGTCGTGGTCGAAGCAGGTGTTCGACGAGATGGAGATCGTGGTCAAGACATACGGGATCAACACCTTCAAGCACTTCCTTGCCTACAAGGGCGCGTTGATGGTGAATGATGACGAGCTTTACAACTCCTTCGCGCGCTGCGCCCATCTCGGTGCACTGCCGCTGGTCCATGCCGAGAATGGTGACGTGGTGGCACGGATGCAGGAGGCCCTGCTGGAACGCGGCATCGATGGACCGGAAGGCCACGCTTATTCGCGGCCGCCGGAAGTGGAGGGCGAGGCCACCAACCGGGCCATCATGATCGCCGATATGACCGGCGCGCCGCTCTATGTGGTGCACACCAGTTGCCGCGAATCGCACGAGGCGATTGCGCGTGCCCGCGCCGCCGGCAAGCGCGTCTATGGCGAGCCGCTGATCCAGCATCTCACCCTGGATGAAAGCGAATACGCCCATCGCGATTGGGACCACGCCGCACGGCGGGTGATGTCGCCGCCGTTTCGCGCGAAAGTGCATCAGGACAGCCTGTGGGCCGGGCTGCAGTCCGGTTCGCTGCAGGTGGTGGCGACCGATCACTGCGCGTTCACCACGCAGCAGAAGCGGCTCGGCGTCGGTGACTTCCGCAAAATTCCGAATGGCACCGGCGGCCTCGAAGACCGCATGCCGGTGCTGTGGACAGCGGGCGTCAACACCGGACGGCTGACAAAAGAAGAATTCGTCGCGGTGACATCCGCGAATATCGCCCGCATCCTCAACATCTATCCGCGCAAGGGCGCCGTCGCGGTCGGCTCCGATGCCGATCTGGTGGTGTGGGATCCCGCCGCGACCAAGACGATCACCGCGAAGGCGCAACTCAGCCGGATCGACTACAATGTGTTCGAAGGCTATCGCTGTACCGGCGCGCCGGCCGCGACGCTATCCCGCGGCAAGCTCGCCTGGATCGACGGAGATTTGCGGGCAGAGAAGGGCGACGGACAGTATATCGAGCGGCCCGCGTTCTCGCCGGTACATGTCGCCAATGCAATCTGGAAGCGGGAAACCGCGCCGCAAGGCGTCATGCGCGCCGGTATCACGCCCTGATCCCGGAACAAGTCCGGATTGTAGGGAACCATCCCTGTCATCAGGGATTGCTACCCCATGGTTTACACAACAGGAGCACGCAATGATGAAGCATATTGCAATCATAGCCGTTGCTGCAGCGGCAATCAGCAGTGCCATTCCAGCCAGCGCGCAGGAAATCGGCGTTGGCGTTGGACCGGGCGGTGTGACCGTCGGTACGGTGCGCGGTGACAGATATCGCGATCCGGATCGCGATTATTATCGCGACCGCCGCGACCGCGGCGAGACAGTGGTGATCAAGCGCAGCCGGGATCGCGATCGGGATTATGATCGTTACGAGCGTCGTCCGGTCGTCATCGACCGGTACTAATATATCCACATCGGCGAAGGCGGCCTTCCCACGGGAGGGCCGCCTTTTCGTGTGCGCCTTTGCCCTTTTGACTTACTGGTTTAATATCCGCACATGAACTCCGCAGCGACAGTCTGGTGGCAAGCCGGCACCATCTATCAAATCTATCCGCGTTCGTTTCAGGATTCCGATGGCGACGGAATCGGCGATCTCAGCGGCATCATCGGTCGGCTGCCCTATCTGCGCCGGCTCGGTGTCGATGCGATCTGGCTGTCGCCGGTCTTTCCGTCGCCGATGGCCGATTTCGGCTACGACATTTCCGACTATGTCGGCATCGACCCGATCTTCGGCGCCTCGGCGGATTTCGACGCGCTGGTTGCTGCGGCGCATGGCCATGGCCTGAAGATCATTCTCGATCTGGTGCCGAACCACACCTCGGATCAGCATCCATGGTTCATTGAAAGCCGCAGCTCGCGGGATAGTTCAAAGCGCGACTGGTATATCTGGCGTGATCCAAAGCCGGATGGCAATGCCCCGACCAACTGGATGTCTGAATTCGGCGGCAGCGCGTGGCAATATGATGACGTCACGCAGCAGTATTACTATCACGCCTTCCTCGACAGGCAGCCGGACCTGAACTGGCGCAATCCGGATGTGCGGCAGGCCATCTACGAAGTGATGCGGTTCTGGCTGCGCCGCGGCGTCGATGGATTTCGCGTCGATGTGATCTGGCATCTGATCAAGGATGAGGAATTTCGCGACAACCCCGCCAATCCGAACTACAGCGCCGGCCGGCCGCCGCATGAATCGGTGCTGCCGCTGTATTCAACGGACCGGCCGGAAACGCTGGAGGTCGTCGCCGAGATGCGCCGCGTGATCGACGAGTTCGACGATCGTGTGCTGATCGGCGAGGTCTATCTGCCCATTGAGCGGCTGGTCACCTATTACGGCAAGGATCTCACCGGCGCGCACCTGCCGTTCAATTTCGCGCTGCTGTCGGCGCCGTGGAATGCGCCTGCGATCGCTGAGTTGATTGCGCATTATGAAGCGGCGCTCCCGTTCGGCGCCTGGCCGAACTGGGTGCTGGGCAATCATGATCGGCCGCGCATCGCCAGCCGCGTCGGTGCGACACAAGCGCGCGTGGCAGCAATGCTGCTGCTGACGCTGAGGGGCACGCCGACGCTGTATTACGGCGACGAGATCGGCATGAAGCAACTGCCAATCCCGCCGGAGCTCGTGCAGGATCCGTTCGAGAGAAACGTGCCCGGCCTCGGCGTCGGCCGCGACGGCTGCCGCACCCCGATGCAATGGGGCGCGACGGAGAATGCCGGCTTTACATCGGGCAAGCCGTGGCTGCCGCTGGCGGAGGATTTTGTCACCGACAACGCGGCCGCGCTCGCGGCTGATCCGCATTCCATCCTCAGCCTGTACGTCAAACTGATTGAGCTGCGGAAGCAGGCGCCCGAATTGATTTTCGGAAATTACAACCCGGTGGAAACATCCGGGGATATGCTGGCTTATCGTCGGTCGTATGACGGACAGACGTTGCTGGTCGCGCTGAATCTCGGCGCCGAACCGGCCTCGATGCATCTGGAGGCCGGCGAAATCCTGCTCTCGACGCAGCTGGATCGCAAAGGCGAAAACGTCTCCGGCGCGCTGGAGCTGCGCGGCAATGAAGGCGTGATCGTAAGGCTGCGGGTGTAGAGTGTAGGACGGGCAAAGGCGCTCTTGCGCCGCGTGCAATGGTGGGCACGCCCCGCCGCGCTGCACGCGACGGAGCTTTGCCCACCCTACGGATGCCCGTCTTCTCCGCCGTCGATATCGCTCCGCCGCAGTAGATAATCCAGCCCGCCGACGCGGTACCAGCGGTAGGCGTAGGCTTCCAGCATCAGATGATGCTTTCCCCTGGCGTCGGCGTGGCTGTGGTCCTCTGCCAACAGATTGATCAGGTGCTTGTCCTGATCGGTCTTGAGGCCGACCGCGAACGATACCTCGCGCGGTATCTCGTCGAGATTGTGCACGAACAGCACGGAATTGTTGCGCCAGTCGTAGCGGATCACCAGTACCGCCGGATCGCGCGTGGGGATGATGGCAAAGTCGCCCCAGCCGATTTCCGGCACTTCCTTGCGCATCCGGATAATACGTTCGGTCCAGTTCAGCATCGAATTCGGATCACGGCGCTGCTTGGCGACGTTGATGTGGTCGTAGCCATACGGCCCATTGTCGATCACCGGGTTTTTCGGTTTGTTGTTCTTGGTGAAACCGGCCTGCGGCTCTGTCGACCACTGCATTGGTGTGCGCGCGCAGTTACGTTCCGGCAGATCGAGATTGTCGCCCATGCCGATCTCGTCGCCATAGCGCAACACCGGCGTGCCCGGCAGCGTGTACATCAGGCTGTAAGCCAGTTCGAGCCGGCGCCGGTCACCGCCCAACATCGGTGCGAGGCGTCGGCGGATGCCGCGATCATAGAGCTGCATCGACTTGTCCGGCCCGAATTTTTCAAACACGGTCCTGCGTTGCGCCTCGGTGAGGCGGCCGAGATCGAGCTCGTCGTGGTTGCGCAGGAACAGGCCCCATTGCGCCGTCGCCGGCCGCGGCTTCGTCACTTTCAGCGCCGCCATCAGCGGCCGCGCGTCGCCGGAGGCCAGCGCATAGAACAAGTTCTGGTTGACGTGGAAGTTGAACATCATCTGCATGCGGTCGCCGTCGTCACCGAAATATTTCATGTCGGTGTCGGGCTCGACATTGGCCTCGGCGAGGATGATGGCATCGCCCTTGCGCCATTGCAGAAATTCGCGGAACGCGCGCAGCATGTTGTATTGCTCGACGGGCTTGTTGACCTTCGGCCCCTTGGTCGCGATTACGAAGGGGACGGCGTCCATGCGGAAGCCGGAAACGCCGAGCTGCAGCCAGAACCCCATGATCTTCAGGATCTCCGCCTGTACGTGGGGGGTCGTGGTGTTGAGGTCGGGCTGGAAATCATAAAAGCGATGGAAGAACCAGGCCTTTGCATCCTTGTCGTGAGTCCATGTGGATTTCTGCACGCCGGGAAATACCATACCCTTGTTGGCGTTGGGGGGCTTCTTGTCGGACCAGACGTACCAGTCACGATAGGGGGAATCCGGCGCGCTGCGGGCGTCCTTGAACCAGGCATGCTGGTCCGAAGTGTGGTTGACCACGAGATCGATGATGACGCGGATGCCGCGCTGGTGGCAGCCATGGGTGAATTCGACGAAATCGCCAAGCGTGCCGTAGCGCGGATCGACGCCGTAATAATCCGAGATGTCGTAGCCGTCGTCCTTGCCCGGCGAGGGCTGAAATGGCATCAGCCAGATTGCGGTGACGCCGAGACCGTCTAGATAATCCAGCCGACGCAGCAGCCCCTTGAAGTCGCCGACGCCGTCGCCATCGGCGTCCATGAAGCTGCCCACCGACAGGCAATAGAAGACGGCGTTCTTGTACCAGAGGTCGTCGATCATGTGGGGATGCACCGGTTGCGAGGACGGTGCGGATTAAGTCGCGGGAAGGGCGGGGGTTCCGCTTGCTTTCTTCCCTCTCCCCTTGTGGGAGAGGGTGGATCGAACACGCGAAGCGGGTTCGAGACGGGTGAGGGGTGTGGCGAACTCCGAGCCTAGTGACCCCTCATCCGCCTCCGCTTCGCGGAGGCACCTTCTCCCACAAGGGGAGAAGGAAGGAAGAAAGCAAAGGGCGCCGCGGTTGCCCGGCGGCGCCTGATGATGTCGATTAGCTTAGATAATAAATTAGTCCATGCTGATGGTGGTCAGGTCCTGAAACCAGTGCTGGGCCTGCACGAACTTCTTCACCTTCGGCGACAGCGCGTGCGGGTTGGTGTCGTG
>JAQGKA010000479.1 GCA_028290355.1 Tardiphaga sp.
GCCGGGCCACAGCGGCGGCGAATCCGAGACCATCATCGGCAAGTGGATGAAGGCGCGCGGCAACCGCGACCGCATCATCCTCGCCACCAAGGTCGGCATGGACATGGGAAACAGCAATATCGGCCTCAAGCCGGATTACATCGCCCGCGCGGTCGAGGACTCCTTGCGGCGGCTGCAGACCGATCGGATTGATCTCTACCAGTCCCACAAGGACGATGAAGAGACGCCGCAGGAAGATACGCTGGCGGCTTACGACCGCTCGATTCAAAATCCTCAAGCATGCTGCCGTTGCCATGCAGAAGGACCAGGGGCTCGCCCGAGCCACGTCTGACGCGACGGTCTGGCACGAGATCCGGGCTATCCCGAGAAATGTTGCAGCGCAGAGTGAACCGGCAATACCGCGTTCGTTCCGTGTAATCGTTTGGCGTCATTGACCGTGGTCGGTCAAAACCTTCTTGCACGCAGCGCTTAGCTTTTCCCGATGTTGTTGAAGACAAGCCAGCACAGCAAAGTCACCTTCAGTCAAGACCGAGCGGCAGTACCTTTGCACATTGCTCGCGCAAGCGCGCTCTTCCTGCTCAGTACCACCGTGTTGCGCGACAGCGGCGTTTGTACCAAGGAGCAATAAACAGGCGGCGACAGGAAGATATTTCGTCATGGGCACCTTCGGCAGGAATGGGAGGCGTCGAGCGGGCGTCGCCCTTGGGCTAGGAAACCGAAACTGCCATCAACGGCGATGGTTCCTGACGGCAGCGCAAAGTCGGTGTGATGCGTGATCCGGCTTAGATCATAACGAGATTGACGCGGCCTTCTTCAAGGCATCCCTTCGCCAGACAATCCCGCGCCATTTGATGGATTTTGTTCCAGTTCTGAAGCAGACAGCGGGACGCCTGCTGCTGGGTCGGAAATTTAGTTTTCAGGCTGCAAGCTTGGCGGGCATTTCCGTTTGCAATCTGGAAAAAGACCGTCTGATCGCCCTCTCGGCTTTCGGTATTTGTCGGCAAGCTGTTGCGCATCGATTGTTCCTTTTGGCAAGGTATTTTGGGATTACTTTCCATGAGCCGTTCGTGCGGCGTTACTGTGTCATATCGCGTGGAACTGCGACAACCGCGACAACGGGCGAGGGTCTGCTGCGAGCGATGCTCGCGGTCACGTCAATTCGGCTAGGCGGGTGGTCACACTGCAATAGAAGCGACGGGTCCCTAGATAAACGCGCTTGGCGCGAAGTGGCGCAAGAGGCGGATTTTTGTGGTAGTGGAACAGTTTCTCACTACGGCTGTTGGACTTCCGGTACCCAGCCACAATGACCGTCGCCTCTCGGCTGTCACATAGCGGCTTGGAACAGTTCGGCTCGTTCGTCCTGCGCAGTGGAATGAGCTCGAACGTTTCCTTTGACATAGAAATTAGGTCCATGCCGGAAGATTCAGCTAAAGTGCCGAACGTCCTCATCGTCGAGGACGAGATGATGCTCCGCATGCGCGCCGTGGACATTGTAGAGGACGCGGGGTTCTGTCCTGTCGAAGCCGTCAATGCCGACGAAGCGCTTTCCATACTCGAATCCCGAACGGACATATCCCTGCTGTTTACCGACATCCAGATGCCCGGCAGCATGGACGGTCTGAAGCTCGCACACGCCGTCCACGACCGCTGGCCCGGCATCAAGATCATATTGGTCTCCGGTCAAGTTAACCCGTCGGAGGAGGAAAAGCCGGCCGACAGCCGGTTCTTTGGCAAGCCCCTAAGCCAGGAAAAAATGATTGCTGAACTGCAGGCGATGGTCGGCGCGGGGGCACTGACGACCGTTCCAAACGCGGCCCTGTTGTTGGTGGATGAGACGCCTTTTAGAACAACTTCAGCCGAGCCCTCGCCCCGGTCCGCGCAAGAAGTGGTTTTGTCGGCGCAGAACGACAGCCTTCGCTTGCTGCTGGAACAAGCCGGCATCGACGCGGAAGTCCTGCTGGCCCAGGCCGGCATTGATGCAAAAGAACGCGAGGCCGCCGACAAGCTGCAGAAACTTATCCTGGGTGAATTGCATCATCGGATCAAGAATACGCTTGCGACCGTCAGCGCGATCGCATCGCAGAGTTTTCGGGCCGCACCCAGCGTAGAGCACGGGCAGAAGGCCATGGAGGGCCGGTTGCTGGCCCTCGGACGCGCCCATGACCTCCTGATGCAGGTAAGCTGGTCGAATGCCAGCCTCACCCATACGTTTATCGGCGCGACCGAGCCCTATGACAGCCAGGGCGCCAGACGCTTCCATTTCAACGGTCCAGACATCAGGATTACCTCGAACGCTGTCATCGCGCTTGCAATGACGTTCAACGAACTCTGCACGAACACCACGAAATTCGGCGCGCTATCGACGCCCGTCGGACGCGTTGAGATCGCATGGACCATCGACGACGCCAATCGGCAGCTGGGCCTGACCTGGACGGAGCGAGGCGGCCCGCCGGTACAAGCGCCGGCGAGGCGAAGTTTCGGAACCCGGATGATGCAGTCGCTCGGCCAGCAATTGAACGGTCAGGTGCAACTCGCCTACGAGCCCGCCGGCTTTGTCTATTCCCTGGATGTCCCACTGAGTTCAATCGCCGCAGCTTAGTAAGCTTTCGCCGAAGCGCTTATGCGGATCGCGGCTTTGAATTGCGCGCCTCGAACCGTGTCCGCCAATTGTGCAGGGCCGCCGGGCTCGAGTGAACGGTGCATGCGCCGGTAGCCCGCACCTATTAAGCGATTGCTGCCAACGGAAAATGCAGCAGAACAGGCGGCTAAACTCGACCAGCAATCTCAATATCACCGGCAGTATCTTTTCTGAATCGAATGCCGGTTGCGCCGATGACAGAATGAAAAGCGGCTTCCAATCATTCTTCGTGATCAGTCGGAATATCTTCGATCTTGCAGATCCTTGCTGCGGGCACCAGGCAGATGAAGGCTCGCGCGTGCCTTAAGCGGGCCGCTGCAATCGAGCCAATCGCCTCCTCGGCTGCGCGCACGCCGCTGTCATGCGCGCCGTGTGCGGTCGAGAAGTCGAAGCCGTGGGTCGCCTCGCCGGCGAAGAAGAGCCGATTTTCGAAAGGGCGCGCCAGCACCTCGCGTGCGATCCCATTTCTGGGCAGCGCACAGCTATAGGCGCCGCCGACATTTGGGTTTCGGCTCCAACCGGAGGCAATGAGGGGCCCCAGGACACGACGCACGTCCGATCCGAACAAAGCGGCGAGTTCCTCAAGGGCGTGAACGAAGCCGGCCTCCGGGCTGTCTTGCACCATTACCCGTGCGCACTCTCTACCCACAAAGCATTCGATGACCGGCCAGCCAAATGGGCGGATGTAATAGGCTCCGGTACGTACGTCGCGCGGATTGCCCAGAACCTGAGTCTCTGGATCGAAGGGACTGTCGCCGGTGACCTCGAGAAACATCTTCTCGTTCTTCCCGGGCGGCAGCAGTGCCGCCGCATGCCGCCAGGCGGGCGCGGCGGGCATCTGGATCGAAGCGCCTGCCAACACCGACGTCGAAACCGTAACAATCGCGGCCTTCGCGCGCACCGTACCGAGCGGATTTTCACCGATGGCGGCTATCAGGGACCAAAAATGGCGAAGACTGTCGCCGCGACGGGATGTTGGAAGATCGAGATCGTCAAGCGTTCCGATCTCCATCGCTTCGTCGTCCTGCCCAAGCGCTGGATCGTCGAACGGACTTTCGCCTGGATCAGCCGCAATCGTCGCCTGATGCGCGATTTCGAGCGCTACACCAGGACCGTCGCAGCCTTCGTCCGCCTCGCCATGATCCGCATCATGCTCAGGCGCCTCACACGCTCAACCCAATGCTCCTGAATCCAATCTTCCTGGATCGGCTCTTAGGGGTGAAGAACCCCTCGACAGTCATTTCGTACTTCTTGGGCATTTGCATTCGCCGACGCTGCTACACCCGCGAAAGTCGCTCGATCCTGCATGGGAACTTATCGGAGGCGAGCCGCGGATTACCGTTCTGCCAAAGCCGGCAATTAATCGCGCTCGAAAAAATACAGTTTCTTGGCGTGGCATTTAATTTATGTGCTGACTTATTAATTAAATTAATATTAATTATCTAACCTCAGGTCTTCGGGATTTTAAATCGACTTCTGCAGTTAAAATTCGTATTGCGGGAGCGGAGTTATGACCACAGAAACCGGCAACACCAGTTCCACTACCGATTGGGCCGCCCGACGGCTGGCCGAAGCATCGTCTTCTCCTTGGGGCTCATACACCAGACGCACCCAAACGTTCTGTTCGACTAGTGACCCCTCCAAGAACGGCAGGGTCAACGGCGAGGCGCCCAAGGTCCGGCATCACGACAAACCGGACGACGGCACCGTTGCTGACACCGATGGCTTCAGCACCAACGGCCAATTAACAACGCTGGATGGGGGCACCACCGCGGCCGTATTCGGGACTGCGTTGCCGCCCTCTGTCGGGGCGGCCAACGGATCGGGTGCGGCTTTGCCAACAGCGCAATCGATGACCGTCACGACCGATATGGCGGACTACATGCCGGGCAGCACTGCGACCTTGATGGTGGTCGGCGTCAATTCGGGAAGTTCGATCGCATTTCAGATCGCCGACTCGGCTAGCAATCCCGGCATCAACGGCATCGCCGATGTCTATGCGCCATTCAACGTCACGGATGGCGGCACGGGCGACGCCGACGGCCTCACTAACGGCACCGTCATCGCTAAATGGCAGGTCCCCGCCGATGGCAGTGCCACTGGCGCAGTGTTGCAGCTCATAGTCACCTCGGACAACCACACCGCGATCACGACGTTCAGCGACGCGCCCAATAAAATCGTATCGGAAAATCTGAACGTAGGTGCGCCCAAGAGTGCGTGGGCGATCCACGGCTCGATCGCCAACCAGGGTGACTCTCAAATTGAAGGCTTTGCGACGCAGATCAGCGCCAACGAAGGACAAACCATCTCCTTCAAGATCGATACCGCTTTGAGCGGCTACACTCTTGATATCTATCGGCTCGGCTACTACGGCGGCAACGGCGCGCGTCTTGTCACGACCATGCACCACAGTGGAGCGGATAATCAGCCAAATCCGATCTTCAATGACGCAACCAACACCATCGACGCCGGGAACTGGTCGGTTACAGATTCATGGGCGATCCCTAGCACTGCTGTGTCGGGTGTCTATTTCGCCAAGCTGACGACGGATACCGGTAATTTTCAGAACATGATTCCGTTCATCGTCCGCAACGACGGCACCGCCTCGGGCATCCTGTTCCAGACCAGCGATACGACCTGGGAAGCGTATAATTCGTGGGGCGGGTATAACCTGTATCAAGGACCCGGCGGGCAGAGCGACCGGGCCTATGCTGTTAGCTACAACCGCCCGATCGACATGAATGCGACGGCTCTCCTCGGCGGCCCACAGGATTTCCTGTTCGGCGAGGAGTACGCCGCCATTTATTGGCTGGAGCAAAACGGCTACAATGTCAGCTACATCTCCGGCATCGACGCCGCAACCAATCCCGCCCTGCTGCTCAATACCAGCGCTTACATGGACGTCGGCCACGACGAGTATTGGTCGCAATCGCAATATGCCAACGTAAAGGCCGCGGCCAGTGCGGGTGTTGATCTCGCATTCCTCAGCGGGAATCAAATCTACTGGGATACCGAGCTTGCGCCGAGTTTTGACGCCAGCCATACCGCCAACCGAACGGTCGTAGAATACAAGGATATTTGGAGCGGGACGCAACTCGACCCGAATGGGACCTCGAACGGCGGAGCAGGTCTGTTTCGCGACCCTGTCTACGGACCCGGAACTCCAGAAAATTCGCTTTCGGGCACGATCTTCACGGTGGACGATATAGGCACGCTCGACAACATTTCCGTCCCCGCTAGCATGTCGCAATTGCGCTTCTGGACAAACACTACCGTCGCCAGCAGCAACGGCGGAACGCTGACCCGTCTGCTCGGTTACGAGTGGGACAGCGATCTCGACAACGGGTTCCGGCCAACCGGACTGATCGATCTTTCGTCGACGACGAGAAACGTCGGCTCTCTGCTGCTCGACAACGGGGCGACAACAGGTTCAGGCACAGCAACGCACAGTATTACCCTCTATCGAGACACGGCGAGCGGGGCTCTGATCTTCGGCGCCGGCACGGTCATGTGGTCTTGGGGATTGTCGAACCAATACGCCCCCTATCGCGGCCTTACGGCGCCGGTCAGTTCGGCTGTGCAGCAGTCGATGGTCAATCTGTTGGCCGACATGGGTGTCCAGCCCGAGACACTGCAGGCCAGCCTCGTGCTCGCCCAGGCCTCCAATGACCACACCCCGCCAACCGTTGTGATCACCTCTCCGACCGGCGGCACGAGCGTCAGCCAGGGCCAGACTTTGACGGTCACCGGCACGGCCGCTGACATCGGCGGCCGTGTGGCCGGCATCGAGGTCTCGACCGACAGCGGTGCGACCTGGCATCCGGCTGCTGGAACATCCAACTGGAGCTACATGTGGACGGCCACGGGCGCTGGTACGCATGTCATCGAAGCACGCGCCTCTGACGACAGCGTCAATTTGACGTCGAGCCCAGCCACGCTGAGTATTAACGTCACGGGCTCGTCGTCCGGGCCGAGCCTCTTCACCGCGTCCAACACGCCGGCGCAGACCGCCCTCAACGACGGGCAGCAACTCGAAGTCGGCGTGAAGTTCACATCCTCCATTGCCGGCCAGATTACCGCCCTTAAATTTTACCGCAGCGCCAGCGACACCGGCTCGGATCTTCTCGACCTGTGGACATCGACCGGAACGAAGCTTGCCAGCGCGACATTCACCAACATCGCCGCGAGCGGCTGGCAGACCGTGACCTTGGCGACGCCCGCCGCGATCGCCGCCAACACGACCTATGTCGCGTCGTATCACACGACCGGCGCCTATGTGGCGACTGACAATTTCTTTACCGCAGCCGTGACAAGCGGGACGTTGACAGCACCCTCCACTGCCGTTGCCGGTGGCAACGGTGTCTACGCCTACGGCGGAACCGGCACCACTGGCATCTTCCC
>JAQGKA010000413.1 GCA_028290355.1 Tardiphaga sp.
TCAGGATGAGGTTTCGTTCTGGAGTACCCATGTCTGAAGCCACCGCTGCCAAAATTCCCGTGACCGTGCTGACCGGCTATCTCGGCGCCGGCAAGACCACGCTGCTGAACCGCATCCTGTCGGAAAACCACGGCAAGAAATACGCCGTGATCGTCAACGAGTTCGGCGAGATCTGCATCGACAACGATCTGATCATCGGCGCCGACGAAGAAGTGTTCGAGATGAACAATGGCTGCGTCTGTTGCACGGTGCGCGGCGACCTGGTGCGGATTCTCGACGGGCTGATGAAGCGCAAGGGCAAGTTCGACGCCATCATCCTGGAGACCACCGGCCTCGCCGATCCCGCGCCGGTGGCGCAGACCTTCTTCGTCGATGAGGACGTGCAGCTGCACACCCGCCTTGACGCTGTGTTGACGGTGGCGGATGCGTAGTGGCTGAGCGAACGCCTCAAGGACGCGCCGGAAGCCAAGAACCAGATCGCCTTCGCCGACGTCATCGTGCTCAACAAGATCGATCTGGTGACGAAGCCCGAACTGGCCGAAGTCGAAGCCCGCATCCGCGCTATCAACCCCTACGCCAAGCTGCATCGCACCGAACGTGCCCAGGTCAAGCTCTCCGACGTGCTGGAGCAGGGCGCCTTTGATCTCGATCGTATTCTGGAAATCGAGCCGGAATTCCTCGACGCCGGCGACGGCCACGACCACGATCACCATGGTCACGATCATGGCCATCACCACGACCACGATCACAGCCATGGCGGGATCAAGCACTATCACGACGAGGACATGCAATCGCTGTCGCTGCGCACCGACAAGGCGCTTGATGCCTCCACCTTCATGCCGTGGCTGCAGGGACTGGTCGCCGCGGAAGGCGCCAAGATTCTGCGCTCCAAGGGCATCCTCTCCTTCACCGGCGACGATGACCGCTACGTGTTTCAGGGCGTGCACATGATGCTGGAAGGCGATCACCAGCGTCCCTGGAAGGATGGCGAGAAACGCGAGAGCCGTCTGGTCTTCATCGGCCGCGAATTGCCGGAGCAGGCGATCCGCGATGGCTTCGCCAACTGCATTCCCGCGTGATGTCAGACTTCAATCCGCTGCAGGAGCAGGAATCCATCGTCTCGGTCACCGACCGCGTGCGCCCCGTTGCGATCGGCGCGGCGGTGGTTGCCGTGCATTTTCTCGGCGACAAGGCGGCCTTCGTCGGCGCCGAGGAAAACGTCACGCTGGTCGATGGCGCCGGCACAGTGTCGTCCGTCGCGGTGCATGGCGGCGGCATTCTCTGCACGGCCGCCGATGACAATCGCATCCTGATGGGCGGCGATGACGGCAAGCTGGTTTCGCTGGATCGCAACGGTGAAGTCACAACGCTCGCCACCGACGCCAAGCGGCGCTGGATCGACAATGTCGCTTTGCATCCCGACGGCGCGGTGGCGTGGTCGGCCGGCAAGACGGCGTTTGTCCGCCCCCCCAAAGGCGAGGAAAAATTCTTTGAAGTCCCCTCGACGGTGGGTGGCCTCGCCTTCGCGCCAAAGGGCCTGCGGCTGGCGATCGCGCACTACAACGGCGTGACGCTGTGGTTTCCCAACATGGCGGCCAACGCCGAAGTGCTGGAGTGGGCGGGATCGCATCTCGCCGTCACCTTCAGCCCGGACAACAAGTTTCTGGTCACCGCGATGCACGAGCCGGCGCTGCATGGCTGGCGGCTGGCTGATGGCAAGCACATGCGGATGACCGGTTATCCGGCCCGCGTCCGCTCGATATCCTGGAGCGCCGGCGGCAAGGCGCTCGCCACCTCCGGCGCCGATAGCGTGATTGTCTGGCCGTTCGGCAGCAAGGAAGGCCCGATGGGCAAGGAGCCGGCGATGCTGGCGCCGCTCAAGGCCAAGGTCACCATGGTGGCCTGCCATCCCAAGCAGGACATCCTCGCCTGCGGCTACAGCGACGGCACCATTCTGATGGTGCGGATGACCGACGGCGCCGAGATCCTGGTCCGCGCCAACAAGGGCGAGCCGGTCACGGCTTTAGCCTGGAACGCAAAAGGCACGCTGCTGGCCTTCGTGGCGCAGGATGGCGACGCCGGGCTGCTGGAAATCTGATACGGCTGTGGCGTCTCAAACGCGCTGAGGGGCCATGCGATTTCTTGCAACTTTCCAGACCTATGATTTTCTCGACACGCTGCTCAGCCTGGCCACGGCGTTCATTCTCGGCACCCTGATCGGCGCCGAGCGGCAGTACCGGCAGCGTACCGCTGGGCTGCGCACCAACGTGCTGGTGGCGGTGGGGGCTGCGGCCTTCGTCGATCTGGCGATGCATCTCGCCGCCGCGGATGGCGCGGTGCGCGTGATCGCCTATGTGGTGTCCGGCATCGGCTTTCTCGGCGCCGGCGTCATCATGAAGGAAGGCACCAATGTCCGCGGCCTCAACACGGCGGCGACGCTGTGGGGATCGGCCGCAGTCGGATCCTGCGCCGGCGCGGACATGCTGGCCCAGGCGGTGGCGCTGACCGTGTTCGTGCTAGCCGGCAACACGCTACTGCGGCCCCTGGTCAACGCCATCAACCGTGCGCCGCTCGATGAAAAATCATCGGAAGCGACGTATTATTTTAGGCTGACGGTGGCGGACGACGCATCGGCGGAGATGCGCGAGCAGTTGGTGGAACGGCTGGAGGCCGCGCATTATCCGGTCGCCGAGGTCGAGGTCGTCGATCTCGGCGACGATCTGCAGGAGATCGTGGCGACGCTGGTCAGTACCGCGATCAATCCCGGGGAACTCGATGTCGTCGTCGCCGATCTGCAGCGGAAGCCCGGCGTGAGCCATGTGACGTGGGAAGTCAGCACCAAGGACTAGGTCTTTCTCGGCGCGCTATGGCCCTCGAGGGGCGGCTTCGTGGCCGCTGCGACAAAACGAGCCGGGTTGAGCACCGGCTTCCTGGAACCTTGCGGTCCAGCGTCCGTTGACCACCGAATAATGCACGGTGGACCCATGACCCCGACCCAGAACAAGCGCGCTTTCCGGAAAGACCTGCTGCTGGCAGGCGTGATGGTGCTGGCCGGTCTGGCGATCTCCGCCATCTCGCTGGCGCAACTCGTGCCCAGCCAAACCCAGATGGCGCAGACGACGCCACCGTTGCAGTCCACGCCGGGTGCCGAGAACAAGCCGCCGGCCCCGGCTGACCCGGTCACGACCGGCGCGCGGCCGACCGAAATTCCGCCGCAGCCGGCGCGGCCCGATGCCGATGCGCAGAAGGCCGGCGCGACACCGGTTCTGCCGCCGGCGCCTGCGGAGAAAACGGCCGATCCGATTCCGACGCGGAAGTAGGCGACCTTGCAATTTTGCGAACAGGCCGGGGCGTATATGCGCCGCGGCCTGTTCATGTTTGGCTCACCATGCCGATTTTACAGCCTCGATTGTCATCCGGCCTTCGCGCATATTGCAGTAGCGTAACCGCGAACACGGGGGCTCTCATGAAGATCGATGACGTCCGGAAAAACGCCTATTCGATGCCGCTGACCAACCCGTCGTTTCCGCCGGGGCCCTACCGCTTCTTCAACCGCGAATATTTCGTGCTGACCTATCGCACCGATCCAGAGGCGCTGGCCGCGGTGGTGCCGGAGCCGCTGGAGATCACCGACCCGATCGTCAAATACGAATTCATCCGGATGCCGGATTCCACAGGGTTCGGCGATTACACCGAGACCGGGCAGGTGATCCCGGTGCGCTTCAACGGCGAGGACGCCGTCTATATCCATTCGATGTATCTCGACGACGACGCGCCGATCGCCGGCGGCCGCGAGCTGTGGGGATTCCCGAAGAAGCGGGCGACGCCCAAGATCGAGGTGGAAAGCGACGTGCTGGTCGGCACGCTGCACTACGGTTCGGTGCTCTGCGCCTCGGGCACCATGGGCTACAAGCACCGCGTCGCCGATCATGACGCCGTCATGCATGCGCTGAAAGTGCCGAACTACATTCTGAAGATCATCCCGCATGTGGACGGCACGCCGCGGATCTGCGAGCTGGTGCGCTACTTCCTCGAAGACATCACGCTGAAGGAAGCCTGGACCGGCCCCGCCGCGCTCGGCCTGTTCCCCCATGCGCTCGCCGACGTCGCCCGATTGCCGGTGCGCGAAGTGATCTCGGCGCTGCATTTCAAGGCAGATCTGACGCTGGGGCTGGGGGAGGTGGCGTTCGATTATCTGGCGAAGTGAGTAAGCCGCGGCGAACGCCGGCCCCCCCTCATGGTGAGGAGGCGCCCTTGCGCCGTCTCGAACCATGAGGCCGAGCCGTATCAGCATGCGGCCATCCTTCGAGATGCATGCGGCGACTGCGCTATAGCGCAGCCGCCACATGCTCCTCAGGATGAGGGCGGAGTTTTCGTTAGCGCACCAGCACGTTCTTGAACTGCCACGGATCTGACGTGTCGAGGTCTTCCGGGAACAGGCCCGGGCGGCCCTCCAGCGGAGTCCAGTCGGTGTAGTAGCCTTTCACCGGGCCGAGATAGGGTCCCTGGATTTCCAGGAGGCGATGGAAATCCATCTCGTCGGCCTCGACGATGCCCTCAGTCGGGTGCTCCAGCGCCCACACCATGCCGCCGAGCACGGCGGAGGTCACCTGCAGACCGGTGGCGTTCTGATAGGGCGCGAGTTCCCGCGTCTCTTCGATGGAGAGCTGCGAGCCGAACCAGTAGGCATTCTTGCCGTGGCCGTAGAGCAGCACACCGAGTTCGTCGATGCCGTCGACGATTTCGTTCTCGTCGAGGATGTGGTGCTTCTCTTGCATTTTGGCAGCGCGGCCGAACATTTCGTGGAGCGAGAGCACCGCGTCATCCGCCGGATGATAGGCATAGTGGCAGGTCGGCCGGTAGACCGCCGTGCCCGATGCGTCGTACGCCGTGAAATAATCGGAGATCGAGATCGACTCGTTGTGGGTGACGAGGAAGCCGTATTGCGCGCCGCGCGTCGGGCACCAGGTGCGCACGCGCGTGTTGGCGCCGGGCTGCATCAGGTAGATCGCCGCGCCGCAGCCGGTCTCGTGGGTGTGCGCGTTCTCGGGCATCCATTTTTCATGGGTGCCCCAGCCGAGTTCGGACGGCTGCACGCCTTCCGACAGGAAGCCTTCGACCGACCAGGTGTTGACGAAGACGTCCGGCTCTTTCGGATTCTTGGAGCGCTGGGTGTCGCGCTCGGCGATGTGGATGCCCTTGACACCGGCCTGCCGCATCAGGTCCGCCCATTCGGCCTTGGTCTTCGGCTCGTGGGCATTGAGCTTCAGGTCAGCGGCGACATTCAGCAGCGCCTGCTTGACGAAGAAGGAGACCATGCCGGGGTTAGCACCGCAGCAGGAGACGGCCGTCGTCGAGCCGGGGCTGCGCGCGTTCTTGGCGGCAAGCGTCGCCTCGCGCAGCGCGTAGTTGGAGCGCGCGGCCGCGCCCTTCGATGCGTCGAAATAGAAGCCGAGCCAGGGCTCGTTAACGGTGTCGATGTAGAGCGCGCCGAGCTCGTTGCAGAGCTCCATGATGTCGGTCGAGCCGGTGTCGACCGACAGGTTGACGCAGAAGCCCTGGCCGCCGCCTTCGGTGAGCAGCGGCGTCAGCAGCTCGCGATAGTTGTCCCTGGTCAGCCCCTGCTGGATGAAGCGCACATTGTGCTTCTCGCAATGCGCCTTGCGGCCCTCGTCCTTGGGATCGAGCACGGTGATGCGCGACTTGTCGTAGTCGAGATGCCGTTCGATCAGCGGCAGCGTGCCTTTGCCGATGGAGCCGAAGCCGACCATCACGATGGGGCCGGAAATCTTCGCATGGATCTGCGAGGCGGGGGTGGTCATCGGCGAAATCTCCAGAAGTGAATTTGAGTAAATTAAAGGAAAGCGGCGGCGAACTCAGCCGAGCCGTTTGCGTGGGTCCAAAAGAAGGGAACGTCAGTTCGTGCGACGCTTGGCGGTCACTTCGATTTCGATTTTCATCTCGGGCTTGTAGAGCCCGGCGACCACCAGAAGCGTGGCGGCCGGCCGGATTTCGCCGAGATGGGCACCGCAGACCGCGAACACCACATCGGCATCCTTGGCGTCGGTGATGTAATAGGTCGCGCGCACAATATCGGCCATCTCGAATCCGGCCTCCTTCAGCGCGGCGCCGATGGTCTTGAAGCAGTTCTGTGTCTGCGCCGTGACATCGGCGGGCAGCACCATGGTGGTGTAATCGTAGCCGGTGGTGCCGGAGACGAAGGCGAAATCGCCATCGGCCACCGCGCGGCTGTAGCCGGCGGTCTTCTCGAACGGCGATCCGGTGGAAATCAGGCGACGGGTCATGGCGGGGCCTCGCTCGTGAAACAGGCCCCGCAATGCCGTTTATTGGCGTTCAAATCAAGCCGCGCGTGCCGCCGGCGAGGCGGTTCTGGCCCGCCGGGCCGTCCTGCCGGTGGCCACGATCAGGCCTGCGGCGCCGTCGAGCGCGCCGGGGCGCAGTTCGAGGCCGAGCAGGCGATGCCGCTCGAACGGGTCGGGCAGCGACAGGTTCTCCATCTTCTCCGGGGAGAAGCTGAAGCGGCTGTAATAGGGTTCGTCGCCCAGCAGGATCACTGCGCCATGGCCGAGCGCCTTCGCCGCTGCGATGGCATGCTTCATCAGCTCGGCGCCGATGCCCAGTTCGCGGCACGACGGATCGACGGCCAGGGGGCCAAGCATCAAGGCTGCCTGGCCCCCGGCATCGACATGCCAAAGCCTGATCGTGCCGACCAGCCGGCCCTGATGCACCACCGAGAAGGCGAGGCCTTCGGCGGGCAGCCGTCCGTCGCGCAGCCGCTGGCAGGTGCGGGCATGGCGCGAGGCGCCAAAGCACACATCCAGCAGCGCTT
>JAQGKA010000545.1 GCA_028290355.1 Tardiphaga sp.
GCGCGGACGATCCGGGCGCCCTCCATGGCCGGCTGCAGGCCGCGGCGGACGGTTTCGACTTCGGGGAGTTCAGGCATGAGACGTGTCATTCACCTTGAGGCGCTGACGTGATAGCGCCATTGCGGCGGGCGCGCTATGGTCCGCCGCGATGAGGCTTTTTGGATGAAAACGATGGATAAGGCCGGCGAAACCACGCATTTCGGCTTCCGGGACGTCCCCGTGGACGACAAGCAGACCCTGGTGAACGAGGTGTTCCACAGCGTCGCCCGGCGTTACGACCTGATGAACGATCTGATGTCGGTGGGGCTGCACCGCGTCTGGAAGGACGTGATGATCAATGCGCTGAATCCGCCGCGCTCCGACGCGCCGTTTGCGCTGCTCGACGTCGCCGGCGGCACCGGCGACATTTCGTTCCGCGCCGCAAAGGAGGCCGGCTATGGCTTCCACGCCACCGTCTGCGACATCAATTCCGGCATGCTGGCGGTAGGCCGTGAACGCGCCATCACCCGGCATCTCGAGGACCGGGTTTCCTTCGTCGAAGGCAATGCCGAGGCGCTGGAATTTCCCGATCGCAGCTTTGACGCCTACACCATTGCCTTCGGCATCCGCAACGTGCCGCGGATCGATCGCGCGCTGGCCGAGGCCTATCGCGTGCTGAAGCCGGGCAGCCGGTTTCTCTGCCTGGAATTCTCCACCGTCGACGTGCCCGGCCTCGACAGGATCTACGACCTGTTCTCGTTCAAGGTGATTCCGCCGCTCGGCAAGGCGGTGACCGGCGATGCCGAATCCTATCGCTATCTCGTCGAATCGATCCGGAAATTTCCGAAGCCGCCGGCTTTCTCCGAGATGATCCGCGACGCCGGATTTTCCCGGGTGAATTATCAGCTCCTCACCGGCGGCATCGTCGCGCTGCATTCGGGCTGGCGTTTGTGATCTCTGCTCTTTCGCATATGGCGCGGTTGGCCCGCGCCGGATTCGTGTTCGCGCGCGAAGGCGTGTTCGGCGTCGTCGATCCCTCGCTGGTGCCGCCGCCGGGTCAACTCGCGTTGCGCATCGCGCGGCTGATCGAACGTCCCGGCGTGAAATCCGGCCCACGGCTGTCGCGCGCGCTGACGCGACTGGGGCCGGCCTATCTGAAACTCGGACAATTTCTGGCGACGCGACCCGACGTGGTCGGCGTCGTCATGGCCCGCGATCTGGAAAGCCTGCAGGACCGGCTGCCGCCGTTCTCGCAGGTGGAAGCCGAGGCCGTCGTCGCGGCATCGCTGGAACGCCCGGTGGCGCAGGCCTTTGCGCATTTCGGCCCGCCGGTGGCCGCCGCCTCGATCGCGCAGGTGCATCGCGGCGAGACCGAAAAGAACGGCGTGCGGACCTCCGTCGCAGTGAAGGTGCTGCGGCCCAATGTGGCGTCGCGCTTCCGCCGCGACCTCGGCGATTTCTTTTTTGTCGCGCACAACGCCGAAGCCCATTCCGCGGAAGCGCGCCGGCTGCGGTTGATCGAGATCATCAACACGATGTCGCGCTCGGTGGCGATGGAGATGGATCTGCGGCTGGAAGCCGCCGCTCTGTCCGAGATGGCGGAGAACACCAAAGACGATCCGGATTTCCGCGTGCCGAAGGTGGACTGGGATCGCACCAGCCACAATGTGCTGACGATGGAATGGATCGACGGCATCGCGCTGAACGATCATGTCCGGCTTGCGGAGTCGCAGGTCGATCTGCCCGACCTCGGCCGCAAGGTGATCCAGAGTTTTCTGCGTCACGCGCTGCGCGACGGCTTCTTCCACGCCGACATGCACCCCGGCAACCTGTTCCTCGACGAGACCGGACGGCTGGTTGCCGTCGACTTCGGCATCATGGGCCGGCTCGGCATGAAGGAGCGGCGCTTCCTCGCGGAGATTCTGCTCGGCTTCATCACCCGCAACTATCGCCGCGTCGCCGAAGTACACTTCGAGGCCGGCTATGTGCCCGCGCATCACTCGGTGGAAAATTTCGCGCAGGCGATCCGCGCCATCGGCGAACCCATTCATAATCGCACCGCCGAAGAAATCTCGATGGCGAAGCTGCTGACGCTGCTGCTGGAAGTCACCGGCCTGTTCGACATGCGCACGCGGCCGGAATTGATCCTGCTGCAGAAGACCATGGTGGTGGTCGAAGGAGTCGCGCGCAGCTTCGATCCCAAACTCGATATCTGGAAAGTCGCCGATCCCGTGGTCCGCGAATGGATCGAACGCAACCTCGGCCCGCTCGGGAAAATCCAGGGCGCGATGTCCGGCGCCGGCGAACTCGGCCGCGTGTTTTCCGGCTTGCCGTCGATCGTCTCGCGCGCGGTGACCGTGCTCGAACAGCTGGAGACCATGAGCCGCGACGGCCTCCGCCTCGACCCCGAAACTATCGCCGCGATCGGCCGGACCCGGGCACGTCAGGCGCGCTGGCGCAGCGTCGGGATCTGGGTGATCGCCCTGACCTTCCTTGGAATCCTCTGGTCGGTCCGTTGAGGCTTCTCGTTGAGACGGCTCATCCTCCCAACAGAGATTCCTCATCCTGAGGAGCGGTCGCCTTCGACCGCGTCTCGAAGGATGGGCGACACGCGCTTCATGGTTCGAGACGCGCGCAAGGGCGCGCTCCTCACCATGAGGACGGTGGGTGGCTCAATCCAAACACCTCAGACCCGAATGATTGCAATGCCTGCATGATGTGCTAGCATTGCCATCAAATCCTGGTGGAGCGGACCATGGCCAGCCTGACGATCCGGAAACTCGACGACGCCATCCGCGATGAGCTGCGGCTCCGGGCCGCCCGCAACGGCCGCTCGGTCGAGGACGAGGTGCGGGTCATCCTGCGCGAAGCGGCGCATTCGGATCGACCGCCAACCGCCCATTTCCCGCACGAAAATCCGGATCTTGCGGCAAAACCAAGGCAACGGTCAAAAGCAGATGTCGGTCAACGGGTTACCCTGATTATCGGCGGCGGTATCGCGGCTTACAAGGCGCTCGACCTGATCCGCCGTTTGAAGGAGCGAAACATCCATGTGCGCGTGGTTTTGACTCGCGCCGCGCAGCAATTCGTCACGCCACTCGCCGCCTCCGCGCTGTCCAACGAGCGCGCCTACACCGACCTGTTCGACCCCCAGAGCGAATTCGATGCCGGCCACATTCGCCTCGCGCGCGAATGCGATCTGATCATTGTTGCGCCCGCCACTGCCGACCTGATGGCGAAGATGGCGAACGGCCATGCCGATGATCTTGCCACCGCGATTCTCCTGGCATCGGATAAAAAGATTCTGCTCGCCCCCGCGATGAATCCGCTGATGTGGAACAACGCCGCGACCCGCCGCAACGTCGTGCAACTCGAACGCGACGGCGTCGCGATGGTCGGCCCCAATGCCGGCGAGATGGCCG
>JAQGKA010000557.1 GCA_028290355.1 Tardiphaga sp.
TCATCAAGGCACGCGGCTGGGCGTCGAAACGCCTTGCCATCGACAAGCGCGGCTGGTTCCTTCCGATTGCCACCTATGAGGCGCTGCAGGACAAGCTCGGCGCATTCCACGACGGCGCCGGCATCATCGAGCAGCTCCGGATCGTGAAGTCGGCGGCCGAAATCGAGAAGATCGTGACAGCCGCCTCTTATGTCGAGGCCGGCATGCGCGCCGGGCTTGCTGCGGTAAAAGCAGGCGCGAGCGAGAACGATTTCGTCGCGGCCATGGTGGGGGCGGCGATCTCGGCGGGGTCCGAATATGTCGGCATGGAGCCGCTGGTCTCCGCCGGCCGGCGCTCGGGGGTGCCGCATGGCACCTGGCGCCGCGGCAAGCTGGCGATGAACGAGCCGGTCTTTCTCGAAATGGCCGGCAGTCATGATCGCTATCACGCCGCCTTGATGCGTTGCGCCTGGGTCGGTGCGATGCCTCAAGTGGCGGTCGATATGGAGAAGACATGTCAGGAGGGGCTTCAGGCGGCGCTCGAAGCGATCCGTCCAGGTGCGCCATGTGAGGCGCCGCATATCGCCTGCCAGCAAGTGATCGACCGCGCTGGCTATACCGACAACTTCAAGAAGCGCGCGGGCTATAGCATCGGCATCGCCTTCGCACCTGATTGGGGCGAGGGCGGCATCCTCAGCCTCTATACCGGCGTCACTACCGAGTTGCGGCCGGGCATGACATTCCACATTCCGGTGGCCTTGCGCGTCTTCGGCCAGTTCACAGTCGGCGTCAGCGAGACGGTGGTCGTCACCGAAACCGGCTGCCGTGCCCTCAGCGCGATCGATCGTCCGATCCTGCGCAGCCCCGGCTAAAGCCCAGAACATTTCAACATTCGGAAGGACAGGAACTATGAAAGATATCACGGAGTGTCATGCGCGGTTGCGCGGTTTGTTCAACATCACCGTTACGCCATTCAAGGCTGATGGAGCGTTCGACTATGCGGGCCTGGCCCGGAATATCGAGCGGGTCATCGGCCTCGGCTTCGACGGCATCCTGATCGGCGGCACCTACGGCGAGTTTCCGGCGATGTCAGCCGAGGAGCGGGCCGATCTGTTCCGGCGTGTCATGGATATCGTCGGCGATCGGGTTCCGGTCATGCTGTGCAGCGCCGGCTCCGATGTCCGCGTCGTCCGCGAACTGACGGCGCTTGCCGGCGACCTCGGCGGCCTGCCGATGGTGACCCCGCCCTTCGTTTCGGAAGTAACGGATGCGCAGATCGTGGCGTTCTTCCGCGACATGGTCCCGCTCTCGCGAACCGGCGTGCTGGTCTACAACGCACCCGGCATCGGCATTACCCTGTCGCCATCGACGCTGGAGCAACTCGCCGAGATTCCCGGTGTCGTCGGCGTGAAGCAGGGCGATCTGTCTCCCACTGCGATCGATCAGATTGCCAACCGGATCGGCGGCCGTATCCGTCTGTTCTGCGCCTCGGACCTCGCTTTCCTCGGTCCGATGATGTGCGGCTTCGACGGCACCAGCTCCACCAACAGCTGCGCATTACCGGAGCTCATTCTGGCCGCCTATCGGGCGCTCGAAGCCGGCGATGCAGCGGTGGCACGCGATCTGCATCGGCTTTGGTATCCCTTCCGGGCTCTGGCGCGAGAATTCGGGCAGCCGCAGACAACCAAGGCTGCCATGAACCTGCGCGGTTTCGACGGTGGCTCGGTCCGTCCGCCGCTGCGCGATCTTGAGGCCGCGAACATCACGGCGATTGCCAAGGTGTTGCGGGAGCTGGCGGCCGATCGGCGTTCAGGGTTCAGCCCTGACCTTGCCGCCTGACCGGAATACACGCGCGACACAAACATGACGCGTGACGACGCCATTGCAAACATCACACAGAGGAGCAGTCAATTGAATCGCAGACAGTTGCTTAAGAGCGGCGCGTCCGTTCTGTCCTTCGCTGCCATGTCGGGTTTGGCCGGCCCTGTCCTTGCTCAAACGAGTCCGGAGATTGTCATCGGGGTGTTGTTTCCGATGTCCGGTGCGAACGCGCAGATCGGTGTCGATGCGCGCCACGCGATGGAAACGGCGGCAGATATCATTAACAATTCCTACGATCTCGATTTGCCGACGGCGAAGAATGCCGGTCTTGCGGGGCTCGGCAACGCCAAGATCAAGCTGGTCTTCGCCGACCATCAGTCCGATCCTCAGAAGGGTCGGGCGGAGGCCGAACGCCTGATCACCCAGGACAAAGTGTGCGCTCTGATCGGGTGTTATCTGTCGTCGGTTTCCTCCACCGTCAGCGCCGTCGCCGAACGCTATGATTTGCCATTCCTGTGCGCCGATTCATCGTCGCCAAGCCTGGCGCGCCGCGGCCTCAAGTTTTTCTTCCGTCCGGCCGCGCAGGACGAAATGTTTTCGGCCGCGATGTTCGATTTTCTCGATGCCCAGAAGGCGAAGGGCAAGAAGGTCGAAACCGTCGGCCTGCTTTTCGAGGACACGATCTTCGGCACCGATTCGTCGAATACCCAGCGCAAACTTGCGATCGAGCGCGGCTACAAGATCGTCGTCGACATCAAGTACAAATCGAACTCACCGTCGCTGACCGCCGAAGTGCAGCAGCTCAAGTTCGCCGATCCGGATGTGCTGTTGCCGTCGAGCTACACCACCGATGCGATCCTCTTGATGAAGACGATGGGCGAACTCGGCTACAAGCCCAAGAATATCGTCGCGCAGGCGAGCGGCTTTTCGGACAAGGCGTTTTTCGACGCAATGGACGGCAAGGCGGCCGGCCTCATCTCGCGCGCGAGCTTTTCGCTCGATATGGCACAGAAACGGCCGAGCGTTCTCAAGGTCAACGATATGTACAAGGCGCGCTCCAACCGTGATCTGAACGACAGCACATCGCGTGAGCTGATGGGCTTGCTGGTTCTCGCCGACGCCATCGACCGCGCCAAGTCGACCGACGGCGAGAAGATCCGGGAGGCGCTGGCAGCGACAGACATTCCGGGCGAGCGGACCATCATGCCATGGAAACGCGTCAAGTTCGGCACTGACGGGCAGAACGTCGATGCCGATCCGGTGCTGGTTCAGTATGTCGGTGGAACGTTCGTCACGATCTTTCCCACGGCGGTGGCTATTGCCGAGCCGGTATGGCCGATGAACGCCTGACGATATGGCACGGGAGGCATCGGTCGATGCCTCCCGTCTTATCGAATGTCTTCGGTTTCATGTTCACTGAAACTCGTCGTTCCGGATACTACAAGGATACCGAAGTAGGCCCGGCTCATGTCCCGCCGTCATAAAATAGGGAGGCTACAATGCCGTCCGTCGACCTGAATTCCGATCTCGGCGAAGGTTTCGGCACTTATCGCTGTGGCGACGACGAGGCCATGCTCTCGATCGTTACCTCCGCCAATGTGGCATGCGGCCTCCATGCCGGTGATCCCGAGATCATGGCGCGGACCTTCGCCATCGCTCGCGAGCGTGGCGTCGCCGTCGGCGCCCATCCCGGATTTCCGGATCTTTGGGGCTTTGGTCGCCGCCGCCTGCCGTTCTCGACCGGCGAGATCGAACGGCTTGTCGCCTACCAGATTGGTGCCGCCGCTGCGCTCGCCGCTTATGCCGGCCATCGCATCACCTATGTGAAGACCCATGGTGCGCTCGGCAACATTGCCTGCGAGGAGCGCGATGTCGCTGATGCGGTCGCCCGCGCGGTGCGCGCGGTTGACCCCGGCCTTGCTTTGCTGGCGGTCGCGCTCACCGAACTGGTCGCGGCCGGCGACGCCGCAGGCCTTGACGTTTGTCAGGAAATCTACGCCGACCGCGGTTACACCGAAACGGGGCAGTTGATCTCGCGCAGCCTGCCGGGCGCGATGATTGAGGACGCTGAGCAGGCGGCTGCGCGGGTGCTCGAGATGGTTGAGACGGGCACGGTCATTACCGCGCGCGGAACGCGTCTGCCAACGCCGATCCGCTCGATCTGCGTCCACGGCGACTCCATTCATGCCGTCGCAACCGCGCGTCGCCTCCGCGAGCGATTGGAGCACGCTGGCGTGACCCTGAAGTCTTTCGGATCAACCTCGAAATGATGCTGCGAGCCTAGTCCTGCCTGGAATTTGCGTCGGCTCGCCCACGCATTCTGAACGCCGGTGAAACCGTGCTTGTTGGCGACGCTGTCGATCCTGCGATCAACGACTGGGTGCCGGAATTCGATGCGGCGCTACGCGCCGTGAGGTTGACGTTCGCCCAGATTGGGCGATTCCACTAAGTCACTGATTTTATGGCGCGCCATTCAGAACAAAATTGCGAACTCGTATATTATTGAAATTACTATATGATTTTAGAATAAACTCAGGGGCGCTGTCGTTTCGGTGGCATATTCGAGGCCGTTATAGTGCGTACAGGGGCGATTACTAAAAGAGACGAACTGGGATCACGACCGGCGAATCTCACCAGATTTCCTCGCGTTCGCTCCGCGATAGCTCGGCGCCGGCATAGTCGCGTCGCAACAAGCCATCGAGGGCGATGCGATTGCGCTGCTTATTCCCGGCCGACCGGGGTTGGGCGCGGCGGCAATGGAGTGCGGCTGAAGTATTCGAGCCTGATCGCCCATTGACCGCTCGGCCTGCCCGGCCATTCAGCCAGGTGGAGTGCTTTCCATGTTTGCTCGAAAAGCAGGCCGCGCTATCATGTCCGGCTCGCCGCGCCGGGCCTTCCATCGGCCGGACAGGTGAGGTAGGCCATCCTGGCCGGGAAGAGTCTGTCGAGAGATTGCTGTTCGATGCGCCTTCCATCCCTAAATGCCACGAGAGCTTTCGAGGCCTTCGCTCGCACCGGAAGCGTCAAGGCGGCGAGTGACGAACTGGCAGTGAGCCCGACGGTCGTCTCCCGCCACCTGCGGAATCTGCAGCTAGATCTCGATGTCGCCCTGGTCGAGCCGCATGGGCGTGGCCTGCTGTTGACCTCGGCGGGCGCGGCGTTCCACACCCAGATTCGGCGCGCCTTCGATATCATGCGCCAGGCCAATGACGACATTCGTCCGGCCTCCCGGCGTAGCCTGACTCTCTGGTGTATTCCCGGCATAGCCAACCAGCGTTTGCTGGCCGGGCTGCCGCAGCTGCAGAGCCGTCTCGGCAACTGTGAAATCATCCTGCAGCCGACGCTGTCGCGGCCGGATCTGGTGCGCGGCGAGGCCGATGCCGAAGTCATCTGCATCAACGGGCTTGAAACCCATCCCGATGTGCGTACCGAACTGATCGCTCATCCGCCGGTCCATGCGGTCGCAAGTCCGTCGTTCCGGTCCCGCTTTCCCGAAGTCAGAGAAGCCGAGATGAAAACCGTTTACACGCGGGATAGCGTCATCGCCGTCAATGGTGGCGCCATTGTCACGCGCCTCGGTCCGCCGATCCGTCGTGGGGAGGAGCTGCCGGTGACCCGCACCCTCGCCAACCTCGGGATGCCGATTCTGCGAACGATCTCCGGCGTCGGTCTAATGGAAGGCGGCAGCTTTGCTTTTATCACTCCCAAAGTCGCCGCCGTCGGCCTGTCGAGCCGTGTCGACGAGGAAGGAGCGCGGCAGCTCGAGGAGGTCCTAGGCACGCAAGGCGTGGAGCTGTTGCGCGTCCATCTCACCGGCTACCGTTTGCATATTGACGGCATGTTCGTGATGATCGACCGCGATACCGCGTTCGTGAATCCGACGCTTTTGCCGTTCTGGTTTCTAGAGAAGTTGAACGAACTTAAAATCCGTCAGATCGAAGTTTGTCCGGACGATCAGAATTGGGTTATCAACTGTCTCGCCGTTCGTCCCGGACACGTCATCGTGCCCGAAGGGATTTCGCCGCGAACCATGGAAAAATTTGCCAAGGCCGGCATTACGACGCGCGTCGTTGTATATGACAAGGTTGCACTCGGCGGCGGCGGCATCCACTGCTCGACCTCACCGCTGATCCGCGATTCGCTCTGAAACGACAGCAAGGTGAACAGGATTGGGCTCATTTGGGACTCAGCCGAAAGGAGTTCGGTGCTCCTTCGAACGAAGGCGGCGTTCTGTCTCGTTTATCGAGGTGGCGGAGGCTGCGAATATCGCGCCCGTCGTTGTCACTGTTCGCTGCTTGGGCTCAGCCGAATTTGAAAAGCTCAGCAGCGGTTCTCTACGGCTTTCGTCTCCAAAAAATGCTCGAGGCCAGTCGTCGCCAGAGCTCAATTCGCAGAATGAACGACTATGGAATGGCTGCTTGTTGGCGCAAGCGGACGTTGGCAGGATCGGCGACGTCGGCTTGCGCGCCTGGCATGACGGGATAATATCTTATCGGACGGGATGGGCGCGAGCTTCTAACCAAGCTCGGCCCTACCGCGCCGATCGGGAGCTTTCTAAAAGGCTTTGTTCGCCTCCGGCCGATGCTGGT
Source organism: Tardiphaga sp. (assembly GCA_028290355.1). Taxonomy (GTDB): domain Bacteria; phylum Pseudomonadota; class Alphaproteobacteria; order Rhizobiales; family Xanthobacteraceae; genus Tardiphaga. The sequence continues at coordinate 6,390 of JAQGKA010000557.1, forward strand.
TCTTTGGCACGAAGCCCGACCGGGTTGCTTCGCGCGGCTGGCGTACCCAGACCTCGCGATTCGGGTGCAAACCGGCACCGCGGGTCGCAGGAACGGCAGTAAGCCGCGCGCGATGCAACAGGCGGGTGTCGGCCTCACCACAGTTCGGATGGATGCCGCCATTGGCCGCCACCACCTTGTCCCAGGCCGCCTTGCGTTGATTGAGAATCGCTGGATCTGCCAGCGCCGTGCAGTTGAGCTCGTTCTTGTTGAGATCCGCGACGATCTCGTCACCGTCCTCCACGAAGGCGATCGGGCCTCCAAGGCCAGCTTCGGGGCCAACGTGGCCGATGACAAGGCCGACCGATCCGCCAGAGAACCTCGCGTCGGTCATCAGCGCCACCACAATTCCGCGCTCACGGCACAGCGTGGTTATGCGCGAAGTTGGGTCGAGCATTTCGGGCATGCCTGGCGCGCCGCTCGGACCCTCGTATCGCACGATGATCATGTCGTTGTTCTGGAATCGATCAGGCGTCTTGTCGAGCGCCACCAGCAAGTCCTGCTCGCCTTCAAACACGCACGCTCTGCCGCGGAACAGATTATTCTCCAGCCCGCCTTCGACGCCAGCGAGCTTCAGGATTGCCGAGAATTCCGGTGACAGGTTGCCGCCGAGAACGCGCAGGCCACCCGTTGGCTTGTAGGGCTTGGCGACGGAATAGATCACCTTGCCATCTGCGCTCTTTGTGTCGAGGCGCTTGACCTGCTGTGCCAGCGTTTCGCCGGTGCATGTCATCACGTCGCCATTGAGCAATCCGGCCTCCAAGAGTTCACGGACGATCACCTGCACACCGCCAACCCCGTCGATGTCGACCATCGAATACTTGCCGTAAGGACGGGCGTCGGTCAGGACCGGAACGACGAACTGAGACAGATGGTTGAATTCAGACGGCGTCATGACCTCCTTCCAGAAGTCCGCGAACCCCGCGGCGCGCGCGATCTCCGGCGCATGCAGCGTGACATTGGTCGAGCCGCCAATCGCCATCGCGACGATGACTGCGTTGCGGATCGAATCGCGGACGACAATGTCGCGTGGCTTCAGGCCCTTCGCCATCATCTGCGCGAGGTACTCGACCAGCTGGTCCGGGAATTCTTTGAGGCGGCGGGGATCGTCGGACGGCGGCGCCACCATGTGCAGCGGCTGCATGCCGACGACGCCGATGAAGGTCTGCATGGTGTTGTAGGTGAACATGCCACCGCAGCTGCCATAGCCGGGGCAGGCATGGCAGGCGATATGGTGGCGGTATTCGGCGTCGGGGTTGCCGGCGACCTGATAGGCGCTGACGATGTCGAGTTTCTCGCCGGTTGTCGGGTCCGTACCAGGATGGATAGGCCCGTCCGACATGATGATCGACGGTTCATTGTGTTCGAGCAGGGCGGCCAAGGTGCCGACGGGCGGCTTGTCGCAGGCCACGACGGCGATCGTACCGGCGAGCCCGGTGGCGCTGAGATGTTCGCAGAGCGCATCGTGCGTCACTTCGCGCCCGATAAGCGAGTAGCGCATTTCGCGCGTGCCGTTCCGGATGCCGTCCGATGTTGCGATGGTATATTCCGGCTGCACAAGGCGAAGCTTCAACTGGCCCGCGCCCTTCCCGATGCGGCTTTTGAGGCTGGCGTGGATCGCATCCACCTTCGCCGCAACTCCCATATAGCACTGGCTGTCACCCTTGGTGCCAACCACGCCAACCGACGGTTCGTGGATCAAGTCCTGATCGGTGCCAAGTTCTCGCGCAATCCCGATGGTCTGGGCCGAGCGGCCTGGATGACGGTCGATGATCACGACTGGCGATTTTGTCACGGCGAATTCCTTTTTGGCGGCTTTTCGATCGATATTGTTTGGTTAGCGATATCTTGGATGCGGGTGTGCTACGAGATCGAAATAATCTCAAGCTCTTGACCGGATGGGCCGACGACATCCCCCACAGCCTTGCCCATCAGAAGCCTTGCTACCGGGGATACGAAGGAAATGGAACCCACCTTAGGGTCCGCTTCGTCCTCTCCCACGATACGATATTTCTGTACGCGCCCATCGTCACGCCTGAAGGTCACCGTGCTCCCAAAGGCAACAGTGTCAGTTGACGTAGGATTGGTGATGACCTGAGCCGTCCCAACTCTCGCCGCTAAGTAGCGCACATCACGCAAGGGGCTTGCTGCCTGCCGCCGTCGCTCATTCACATCTTCGATCTTCTGCGCTGCCTCGTATGCCTCGCGAGCCTGGTGGAGATGAAATTCCAGAGCCTTTAATCCCGCTTCCGTAATAAGGTTCGGATGAGGTGAAACCGGGCGGTCGGGTAGCAGAGTCTCCGACGCAGTTTCGGCACTGTCTTCCTTGGTGAAAGCAACGCTCAAGCTCAGAATTCCTTTACGTGAGATTCTCTATGAGATGGATCGTCGGTGGCAAGAACGCAGAATCGTCAAAGGACGCTATCGTGCACCTAGGCAATCTGGTCGATCGCTTTTGGAGAAGACCGCTCTTGGCGAAAAGCAGGCATTGGTATCAGGAGGCATGTCGCGCTCTACTCCTATATGACTGAATTGTTGCTATCGAGCGCACCAATTTCCTATGGGAAATACGTTGGGCGAGCAAGACCTACAGCGGACGTCACAGCGCGCTGGAGCCCCCCGCCACGATCTTCTCATTGAGTTTTTGATCTACGACCTGGACCGTCCGGTCGATATCAGCATTGGGCATGCCCAATTGCTGCGAAATTAACTTCACCAGCAAATCAACTCGCTCGATAAAGGGCGCGCCAGCGGCCACCGCACGCGCTGCCGACGAGGGTTTGAGAAGGCTTTCTGCTGCCTTGGCGTATTTTCCGAACGGCACCTGATCCTGCGGGTCCGCCCCCAAGCGTCGAGCGATGGCATCTACATGGTCATAGATCGACTGCGATACCTTCAGATCACCGTGAACCGCGTCACGGATTGACTGCGGCTCTTCGGGCGTGATGCAACGATAGTTTCCGGTCAGTAACATCGACCATTTCGCCAACGGGACGAACAGCGAATCGAACACCTTGAGCTTCACCGGTACGTCCTGGCCATCCAGCTTCACCGCGTCGATGTCCGCTTCCAGCTCCCGAAGCAGCCGGTTATGGGCCTCGTCAGCAAATCCAGCGGCCTTGAAATTCGTCGGCAGGCCTACATGGAGGACATTCGCTGCCTCCTCTGGTGGGCGGAAGGCCTGTGGATCAGGCGAGCAGAGCGATACCAACCCCGGTTCGAAGCGCTCCCATACTCCGGCATTGGTATACGCTTCTTCGAGGTCCATGTCCGCCAGCCCGGGGATCCGTTTGAGGTAGGGTGGGGGCGGCATATTCATGATCGAAAGGCAGGGCAGCTTCGCCGCGGCGATCTTGATCATCAGAACTCGAATCGTGTGGTTGGTGTATTGCGGTTCCTGCATCGCAAGACCGACCAGATCGTAACGGGAGAGGACGACGTCCTGGGGGGAGGCCGCATCCAGTTTCCCAGGCAGGTCGCGCGAGAAGATTGCCCTGTGGGTCGGCTCGTCACGCAGCTTGATGCGGACTTCGGTCCCATCGCGGTTGATGAGTTCTGCGGTCTTCTCGCGGCACACGAGAGTCACGTTGTGACCAGCCATCAGCAGCTTCGTCGCCAGCAACGAGCCATAAGAGGCTCCGAGAATAAGAATACTCCGCGCCATGGTGTTTCGTCCCCAAGATGATGATTTGACGCCCAGCCCGAAGGCTCGACGAATTTTCTGATTTAGTTGGGCCGGACCCTACTGCATTGCTGCGCTGCGATCCAGATGGCTGATGCGACGTGGAATTCGGCTCGCCATGCGCCAATCTGTCCCGTCTTTCGCACGTGGCAAAGCGCCGATGGTGCGATACGCTCTTAAAAAACAGGGGGAAGCCATGTCAGCGACAATTCATCGCCGTCACTTCATTGCGGCAGGCATGGCAGCTGCTGCCATGCCTTTCCTCTCGCGCGGGACGCCGGCGCAGGCTGCGTGGCCGTCGCGGCAGATCCGTATGATCTGTAGCTATCCGGCCGGCGGTCAGACCGATCTGCTCGCACGCGCCTTCGGCGAATTCATCTCCAAGCAGGTGGGGCAGACCGTCGTCATCGAAAACAAAGCGGGTGCCTCCGGCGCCATAGGCACGGCGGAGGTCGCGCGCGCGGAGCCCGATGGTCACACGATCCTGTGCTCCATCTCGACCACCTACGTGATGAACAGGGTGATGATGAAGAGCCCCGGTTACGACATGGACAAAGACCTGACGCTCGTCAGTGTCATTCCGGGCGCCGGGCTGCTGCTGGTCGCGAGCCCGAAATCCGGCGTCACAACGCTGGACGAATTCGTCGCTTTCGCGCGCAAGAACGGCAAGGTGAATTTCGGCACCTATAGTGCGGGCTCAGCCCCGCACATGACGATCAATGAACTCAACAAGCAGTATGGTCTCAACATCGAGCCGATCCATTATCGCGGCGAAGCGCCGATGTGGACGGGGCTGGCGGAAGGCACGCTTGACGTCGCGATGGGCAGCTACACGGCCGCACAGTCCGTCCTGCAAAGCAATCGCGGTGTTGCGTTCGCGGTGCATTCGAAGAAGGTCGATGCGATTCCGAACGTCAAGACGCTGCCTGAACAAGGCGCGACATCAAGGTTCTTCACCGTCAGTGGCTTCACGGGCTGGGCATTGCCGAAGGCGACGCCGCAGCCGATCGTCGATCGGCTGGCGCAACTTTGCGTGGCCGCCAATAGCGATCCAAGGGTCAAGGAAGTTCTCAACACCTTCGTGCTGGAACCGGCGCTCGGCTTTAAGGAAAGCAATGCTTTATATCAGCACGAATTGCCGGTGTGGATAGAGAGCGCGCAGGCGCTCGGCTTGCAACCGGTCTAGATTAAGTTGAAGAACGGCTATGGCCGACAGGCCGGCACCTGCAACTCGGATCGAAATTCGATTGCGAGCTTGATTGGATAGATCGACTGCCGGGATCATCCGGGCAGGTCGCTACGCGGCGATACACCGATGGTGCTTGCCGGCGACTTCTGCATGGTGCCGACAGACTTCGACATTTGTTCGATAATGCCAACCCGCCGAGCGGTATGGCCCGCTTATTGGGGTGGACCGGCTGCTTCCACCGCGCGGCAGCTGGCTTAAACTGCTGCATTTCAACCGGAGAAGCAGCCCATGGTTGCGACCATTGTGCCCCTCGCCTCGATCGGCATCGATATTGGCAAGGAAGTCTTCCATCTCGTCGGCTTCGGCACCGAACGCTGCCAGGGCAAAAGGAAAGTCGACGCCTGACGTGGTGCGCAGAAGACATGCTGAGCTTATCTCGCCAATGCGAGAGTGCTGCGCCGCTCGTCTAGGCGACGCAGCATTTTAGGCTTATGCCCAGTCGCGATGATGCAATTCATTCGGCTTTACGCCCAGCAAGTCGATGGTTTCGGTACCGACTTGCAGCAGTGTTCCGCCGTGATGGTCAGATGATTTCTCGACGTAGACGTCGTTCAAAAGTTGCAGCTTGTCCACTTTCGGATCGAAGTCAGTGATGGTTGCGGTGTTGTGGTTACCCTTGAGGTTGTCAAGGTTGAACACAAAGGTGTCGGCACCAGCACCACCGGTGAAGGTCATATGGCCGCGCGCTGCCACCAACGTGTCATCTAGACCCCCGCCGGTCAGGGTATCCGTGCCCAGGGATCCGACCACAAGTTGCGCCATACCGTCTGCAGCTTCTTGTCCGGTCGGGTCTACGCCTCCCATGGTGCCGCTGTGCCGCTCGGTGGCGACGAAAGCATCACTCTGCATAGCTGTGGTATCAGTGTCGCGCAGAATCAAGTCGGACAGGGTAGTGTCCTTGATCTCATTTAGGGTCTGCCTGTCGAATTTCTGGTTCTCGAAATAAAATAGATCGCCGTCGCGCAACGCAGTGAACTGATCGCCGATGATCTTGCCGAAGGTGAATCCGAGGATGCTTCCTGCAGCATGATCCTCCGCCAATCCACCAGTCCACAGATCGATGGCATCGACGGAACCATAGGCTTGCTTCAGCGCCGCTGCCGTCTGCGGATCAGAGCTGACCTGATCGAAGCTGGTGTATGGTGCTAGTCCCAGCGCCTCTCGGGTCTGGTTCAGTGTACCCAACCCGAGATCATGGCCGCGCTGGATATTGATGGCCGCCAGATCGATACCGGCCGGAGGATCGACTAGCAAGTTCCGCAAGCCATCGACAAGATGGG
>JAQGKA010000560.1 GCA_028290355.1 Tardiphaga sp.
GTGTATTTCCCCAAGGCGGTCACCGACTCCACCTTCGCGTTCGAGACCAACAGCGATCCCGGCCAGTTCGTCCCGGTGCATGTGCATCCCACCCAGGAAGAATTCATCCTGGTGCAGGAGGGCATTCTGGATCTGAAACTCGACGGCGTCTGGGTCCGCGCCCATGCCGGCGATCTCGTCAGGCTGCCGCGCGGCATTCCGCACGGCTACTTCAACAAGTCAGACAAGCCCGCGCGGGCTTTGTTCTGGGTGTCGCCGACGCAGAAGCTGGAAGCGCTGTTCAAGCAGTTGCACAATCTCAGCGACGTCGCCGAAATCGTCCGCATCTCCGCCGAGCACGAAGTGAACTTCCTGCCGCCGGAAGCGAACGAGTAAATTCGGGCACGATCTCCCCCCGAGTCGTCCCGGCGCAAGCCGGGACCCATACTCCCTGGACTCGCTGATAGCAGAAGGCCTCTGCCGCAAACGCCAAACGCGAGTCCGCACCGTATGGGTCCCGGATCTGCGTTCGCGGAGCTCACTTGTCCGGGACGACGTGTGGAAATGCGTTGCCCTGCATCATCACGCGGCAACCATCGCCCAAAATTCCACCTCCCAAATTCCTTTAATTCTAAAACTATCGCTTTTCATATAAATTCATCCTGCTAGGATCGGCATCGTTCCACCCCACAAGGGAGATGCGCCGTGACTGAAATGGCAGCCATGACGACAAAGGACGGCCGCTTCGGCTACGAAGCGAAGGGCGACACAACCCTGCCGCCGCTGGTGTTCCTGCACGGGATCGGCGGCGCCGCGCGCGGATGGCGCAATCAGATCGACGCCTTCAGCAACCGTTATTATACCATCGCCTGGGACATGCCGGGCTATGGCGGTTCGAAACAACTCCCGAGCGTCAGCATCTCCACCATCGCGGATGCGTTGAAGGATTTCCTGCAACAGGTCGGCGCCAGCAAACCGGTTCTCGTCGGCCACTCGATCGGCGGCATGATCGTGCAGCAGTTTCTCGTAAAGTACCCTGATATCGCCAGCGCCGTCGTGCTGGCGCAGACCACCTCGGCATTCGGCAGTTCCGACGGCGAGTGGCAGAAGAATTTCATCGACTCGCGCGTCGGCCCGCTCGACCGCGGCGAGACCATGGTGTCGATGGCGCCGAAGCTGGTGCAGGGCCTGGTCGGCGACGAACCGAGCGCTGCTGGCGTTGCGCTTGCGCGCGACTGCATGGCGTCGGTCAAGCCGGAGACCTATCGCGCCTCGATGCAGGCGATGATCGGCTTCGACCTGCGCAAGAATCTCGCCGACATCAAGCTGCCCACGCTGCTGCTGTCCGGCTCCAAGGACAACAATGCGCCGGCCAAGACGATGGCGAAGATGGCGACTTTCGTGAAGGGCTCGACCTATGTCGAACTCGAAGGCGTCGGTCATCTCGCCAATATGGAACGGCCTGCCGAATTCAATGAAGTGCTCGCAGACTTTCTGTCCACCAGCCACAATCTATCGGGGTCCTCATCATGACCATGCCAGCCGCCAAAGCCCTCGATCTCGACGCGATCGTGCTCGACAAGCCGATCTTCGATCCGAAAGCCTACGGGCTTACCGACGAGCAGGCCGAAATCATGACGCGCGCGCGGACGCTCGGTCAGACCGTGTTCGCCGGCCGCGCCGCGACCTGGGACAGGGAAGCAAAATTCCCGGCGGAGAACTACAAGGACCTGCATCGCGCCGGTCTTTTGGGCATTGCGATTCCGAAAAAGCATGGCGGCCTCGGCGCCAACTACCAGACCTATGCCATGACCGCCGCCGAGATCGGCCGCTATTGCGGCGCCACCGCGCTGACCTGGAACATGCACGTCTGCTCGACGCTGTGGTCGGGCCCGCTCGCTGACGATCTCGACATGGACGACGCCACCCGCGCCGATCAGGAGCGCCGCCGCGCCATTCATTACAAGCGCATCGTCGAAGACGGCGCGATCTATTCGCAACCGTTCTCGGAAGGCGGCGCCGCCGCCGCCGGCGGCGTCGCGTTCGGTACCGAAGCCAAGCCGGTCGACGGCGGCTGGCTGGTCAAGGGCAAGAAGATCTTTGCCTCGCTTTCCGGCCATGCCGACTACTACGGCGTGCTGTGCACCGAAGTCGCCGAAGGCGAAAAGGCCTCGCGGCGCAACACGCTGTATCTGGCGCTGCCGGCGAAGGCCGAGGGCGTCTCGGTGGTCGGCGACTGGGATCCGCTGGGCATGCGCGGCACGGTTTCGCGCACGCTGATCTTCAAGGACGTGTTCGTGCCGTATGACGCGGCGCTGATGCCGCGCGGCGTCTACTTCCAGGCGGCTATGCGCTGGCCGCACATGTTCCTGACGTTGTCGCCGACCTATGTCGGCCTGGCGCAGGCGGCCTATGATTTCACGGTGAAATATCTGCGCGGCGAAGTGCCGGGCACCCCGCCGGTCAAGCGCCGGATGTATCCGACCAAGCAGATCGCGGTGGCGCAGATGCAGATCAAGCTGGAACAGATCAAGGGCATCTGGTTCCAGGCGATCACCGAGGCCTGCGCCAATCCGACCAAGGAACAGGTGCTGCGCGCCTATGCCGCGCAGTATTCCGTGATGGAAGGCGCCAACGAGATTGCGACCTTGGCGATCCGAACCTGCGGCGGCCAGGCGATGCTGAAGTCGCTGCCGCTGGAGCGCATCTACCGCGACAGCCGCTGCGGCTCGCTGATGCTGCCCTGGACCGCCGAACTCTGC
>JAQGKA010000570.1 GCA_028290355.1 Tardiphaga sp.
GAGGTATACGTTTGTAACTGACGCTATTTGAGTGACTGGCAAAGAACGCACAAGAAGGCACTATTTTGAAACCCAAGCACACCAATGTTCCTGTCCTGCCGCCCAATGCGCATCTGCAGAGCGACTGCCGCGGCGTCGCGTCGGTGCTGTCGCGGATCGGCGACAAATGGAGCGTGCTGGTGATCATGCTGCTCGGCGACGGACCGCGCCGCTTCAACGAGCTGAAGCGGATGGTCGGCGGTATCTCGCAGCGCATGCTGACGCTGACGCTGCGCGGGCTGGAACGCGACGGCCTGGTCACCCGCACGGTGTTTCCCACCGTGCCGCCGCGGGTCGACTACGAACTCACCGATCTCGGCCGCGGGCTGAGCGAGCCGGTGAAAGCGCTGGGCGCGTGGGCGCAGGGCCACATCGTGGACATCGAAATCGCGCGGCAGAAGTTCGACGGCCGCAACGCGAGCAACTGAAGAAGCTAGATCATCGACAGCAGTCCGCCGCCGTGCCGCTCCAGCCTTCCGGCGAGTTCAAGCTCCAGCAGCACCGTGCGCACGATCGCGGGCGAGGCGCCGCCGAGCCGGATCAGGTCGTCGATGCCGACCGGGCTCGGCCCGAGCAGAGCGATGATGCGCGCGCGGTCGCTGTGGTCGGGTTCGTCGAATGACGCGATGTCGTCGGGCTCACGGCCGGGCAGTTCGACCGGGCGATCCATGATCGGCGTGATCGCGTTGATGATGTCGGCGGCTTCGGTGACCAGCGCCGCGCCCTGCTTGATCAGGTCGTTGGTGCCGGCGGCGCGCGGATCGAGCGGCGAGCCCGGCACCGCAAACACCTCGCGGCCCTGTTCGGCGGCAATCCGCGCGGTGATCAGCGAACCCGAGCGATGCGCGGCCTCGATCACCACGACGCCGAGCGCGGCGCCCGAGATCAGCCGGTTGCGCCGTGGAAAATCCCGCGCGCGAGGGACGTGCCCCAGCGGCATTTCGGAAATCGCGCCGCCGGTGTCGAGGATCGTGAACAGCAGGCCGTCATGTTCGGGTGGGTAGATCTTGTCGTGTCCACCAGCCAGCACCGCGAGCGTGCCGCTACTGATGCTGGCGCGATGCGCGGCCTGGTCGATGCCGCGGGTGAGGCCGGAGACGATGACAAAGCCGGCGGCGCCGAGATCGCGCGCCAGTCTTTCCGCAAACTTCAATCCGGCACCTGAAGCATTGCGTGAGCCAACGATGGCGATCATCGGCCGCATCAGCGCGTCCAGCCTGCCGCGGACGCAGAGCAGCGGCGGCGCGTCGTCGATGCCTGCAAGGCGCGGGGGATAGCCCGCTTCGCCCGGCGCGATCAGGGCCACGCCCATCTTGCCGCTGGCAGCGAGTTCGCGCTGCGCATCGTCCTCGCTGCAGATCCGGCCGGGGCGGGCCGCCCCGCCGCGCCGCGCCAGCTCCGGCAGCCGCTCCAGCGCTGCCCGCGCGCTGCCGAAGTGATTGATGAGGGAACGGAAGGTGCGCGGGCCGACATTGTCGCTGCGGATCAGCCGCAGCCAGTCGATCCGCTGGGCGTCGCTGAGATGTGGTGTGCCTTGTGCGTTGCTGTCCAAATGCCGCTCCCCCCGGGGGGACAGCATTGCACAACTTTAGGGTGCGTTCAATTGACATTCGCACTGAGGGTGCGAGAGTGGGGGTGAGGCCGCGGGACGGCTTCTGTGCAGTGATGGCAATGCTTTTGGACTTCAACAACTACCAGCGGATTGGCGCTTCGAGCAACGCCGCTGTCGGTCGTGAATTTGAGGAAGCCGCGCAGATCTTTTTCCACTCCGAAGGCGTGGTGCTGGCCCGCAACTTCGTCGTGCCCGTCGGCTACAAGCTGCGGAAGAACAAGCGGTTCGACCTCGGCAGCGCCAGTCCGCGCATCCTGGTGGAGTGCAAATCATACACTTGGACCGCGTCCGGCAATCGGCCGAGTGCGAAGATCAGGGGCATGAACGAGGCGATGCTTCTGTTCAGCGTAGCGCCACGGGACTATCGGAAGATCCTCTTCGTGCTCAAACACCTTCATCCCCATTCGAAGGTGAGTTTGATCTCCCACTACATCAAGAATAATGGCCATCTGATCGGCCCCGGCGTCGAGATCTGGGAATTCGATCTCGGCGCCAGGCAAGGCGCACGGGTGTTTTAATGTGCTCCGCGTGGCGCGGCGCCGAACCGCCACAGGAAGACCGGCGCGATCGCGCTGGCTACTGGATCGTTAAATTCATGAGCTCGTCGGGAAGTTCGCTCTGCGCGCACCATGCCCTGACGGTGGCGGCGAACAGGTCAGGTCGTTCGCCATTCCAGGCATGGCCGACGCCCTTGGCCAGCCGCGCCTGCGAATTCGGCAGCACCTGGTGCAGCCGCGCCATTGAAGCGAGGATCAAGGGATGTTCGCGTTCGCCTGCGACGAGCAGCGTCGGCGTTTGGATTTCTGCCGCGTTCGCGGGAAGTGAAAACGCGCTGGCGTCATGGCTTGCTGCGATGAAGTCGCGGATCGACAATGGCTGAAGCGATTGGCGATAGGCCTCGAACCGATCCGCTGGAATGTTCAGCGCCCGCGCGTTGAGGCGCGCAAACAGCCGGGTCTTGATCAGCGGCGCGATCGCATAGGCGGCGGCGTCGATCAGCCATCTGTTGGGGAGCGGCAACACGTTGATCCCGCTCAACACGGCCCGCTCGACAACACTGGGATGTCGCGCCAGAAGCGTCAGCCCGACATAGGCACCGAGCGAGAGACCGACGACATGCGCGCGCCCGGACGGTACATTTTTGCGGATGATCTCTGCGACGAGATCGGCGGTCTGCTCGAACGAGCGCCACCTGATGTCATGGCTGTGCCCATGGCCCGGCAGATCGGGGACGAGACAATCGAAGTCGGTCAACTGCTCGATCTGCTCCTGCCACATCCAGCCGCTGGTTCCGATTGCGTGCAGGAATATGACGGCGGGTAGGTTCGGCCCGCTTGACCTGTGCAGATGAAGCACGCGTGGAGCCTTTGCAGACTTGTTTTGTGGGAAGTGTCGTCGTGCCGGGAGATCTTGGCCGTGGATTCTGATGTTTTTAATGCCGCAACTACTTCTTCGGAGCCCCGATCTTGCTTTCGGTCCCCGCCTGCAGCCGCTTGATGTTTTCGCGGTGCGCGAACCACAGCAGCAGGGTCATGATCGTGGCCAGGATCGCCAGCTGCGGCGAGGCGTACCACCACAGGAAGATCGGGGTGATGGCGCTGGCGGCGAGTGCCGAGAATGACGAGTAGCGCGAGGTGAAGGCGCAGGCCAGCCAGGCCAGGCAAAACACGAGGGCGGCCGGAAAGAACAGGCCGAGCATGACGCCGATATAGACCGCGACGCCCTTGCCGCCCTTGAAGTTGAGCCAGACCGGGAAGAGGTGGCCGAGGAACGCGCAAAGCCCTGCGATCATCGCCGCATAGGGGCCGCCGACGCTGCCGGCGATGATGACCGCGACGGTGCCCTTCAGTGCATCCAGCACAAGCGTCCCGGCAGCGAGGCCCTTGCGGCCGGTGCGCAGCACGTTGGTGGCGCCGATACTGCCGGAGCCGATGGTGCGGATGTCCTCGGTGCCGGCGAGCTTTGTCAGCACCAGCCCGAACGGAATCGAGCCGAGGAAATAACCGAGCGCAGCGGCAAAGGCATAAACGACAATCATCGTGTTTTACACATGTTCATAGACCGTGCGTCCGCCGACGATGGTGCGCGCGACGCGGCCGGTGAAGCGGGCCTCGTCGAACGGCGTGTTCTTGCATTGCGACTTCAGGTCGGCAGGATCCAGCACCCATGGCACGTCGGCGTCAATGACGATGATGTCGGCGACGGCGCCGGGCCGCAGCGAGCCGCCGGGCAGGCCCAAGAGTTCCGCCGGCCGGGTCGACATTGCGCGGATCAGCGTTGTGAAATCCATCTCGCCATTGTGGATCAAGCGCAGGCCGGCGGCCAGCATGGTTTCCAGCCCGATGGCGCCGGGCGCGGCTTCGGCGAAGGGCAGCCGCTTGGTCTCGACGTCCTGCGGGTTGTGATCGGACATGATGACGTCGATCAGGCCGGAGGCTACGGCGGCGACCAGCGCCTGGCGATCGTCCTCGGTGCGCAGCGGCGGCGACAGTTTCAGATAGGAGCGATACGGCCCGATGTCGTTCTCGTTCAGCGTCAGATGGTTGATCGAGGCGGACGCGCTGACGCGGAGACCGGCGTTGCGGGCGCGCTGCAGGATCTCGATCGACTCCGCACAGGTCAGCGATGCCGCGTGATAGCGGCCGCCGGTCAATGCGACGAGGCGCATGTCGCGCTCCAGCAGTACCGCTTCGGCGGCATTGGGAATGCCGATCAGGCCAAGCCGCGAGGCAAAGCCGCCTTCGTTCATCACGCCTTCGCCGACCAGATCGGGATCCTCGGTGTGGTGCACGATCAGCGCGTCGAAATCGCGGGCGTAGGTCAGCGCCCGGCGCATCACCTGGGCGTTGGTCACGCTCTTGTCGCCATCGGTGAAGGCGACGGCGCCGGCAGCCTTCAGCAGGCCGATCTCGGTCATCTCGCTGCCGGCCATGCCCTTGGTAAGAGCTGCCATCGGATGGATGTTGACGATGGCGGTATCGCGGGCGCGGCGCAGCACAAAATCCACCGTGGCGGAATTGTCGATCACCGGCGAGGTGTCGGGCTGGCAGATGATGGTGGTGATGCCGCCGGCCGCTGCAGCCCGGCTTGCCGAGGCAAAGGTCTCGCGGTGGCTGGCGCCGGGCTCGCCGACAAAGGCGCGCATGTCGACCAGGCCGGGCGCGACGATCATGCCGGCGCAATTGATGATGTCGGTGCCTTCGGGCACGCCGGCGGCGCCGATGCCGCGGCGGGCGTCGCGGATCACGCCGTCAGCGATCAGCACGTCGCCGGGACCGTCGAGATCCCGGGAGGGATCGATCAGGCGGGCGTTGGCAAGCAGGATGGGGCGGCGGTCGGTCAGCATGATGTCACGCGTTCGGGAGGTTGCGCGCGAGCGCTTCAAGCACGGCCATGCGGACGGCAACGCCCATCTCGACCTGCTCGCGGATCAGCGACTGCGCGCCGTCGGCGACGATGGAGTCGATCTCGACGCCGCGGTTCATCGGGCCGGGGTGCATCACCAGCGCGTCCGGTTTTGCGTAAGCCAGCTTCTTCTGGTCGAGGCCGAAATAATTGAAGTATTCCTGTGACGAGGGCACGAACGAGCCGTTCATGCGCTCGCGCTGCAACCGCAGCATCATCACGATGTCGGCGCCGTGGAGGCCCTCGCGCATGTCGCGCGCGACCTCGACGCCCATCCGTTCGATGCCCGGCGGCAGCAGCGTCGAAGGCGCCACCACGCGGACGCGGGCGCCCATGGTGTTGAGCAGCAGGATGTTGGAGCGGGCGACGCGCGAATGCATGACATCGCCGCAGATCGCAATGGTCAGGCCTTCGAGCCGGCCCTTGTTGCGGCGGATGGTCAGCGCGTCGAGCAGCGCCTGGGTGGGATGTTCATGGGCGCCGTCGCCGGCATTGATCACCGAGCCATCGACCTTGCGCGCCAGCAGCTCAACCGCGCCGGAGGCGTGGTGCCGGACCACGAGAATATCGGGGTGCATGGCGTTGAGCGTCACCGCGGTGTCGATCAGCGTCTCGCCCTTCTTGATTGAGGAAGCCGACACCGACATGTTCATGACATCGGCGCCGAGCCGTTTGCCGGCCAGCTCGAACGAGGACTGGGTCCGGGTCGAGGCCTCGAAGAACAGGTTGATCTGGGTGCGACCGCGCAGGCTGGTGCGCTTTTTGTCGACCTGGCGGTTCAACTCGACATATTCCTCGGACAGGTCGAGGAGGCCGGTGATATCCGCGGCGGAAAGGCCCTCGATGCCCAGCAAATGCCGGTGGCCAAGGACGAACGTCGATTTCGATGCAAGGGTCATTAAAACGAAAGCTATAGGCAGTGTTCAAAACCGGGGCAAGCGCCAAGAAGCCCGTTCCGGGTTATCCCCCGATCTGTCGGCGGCAGGGTAAACAGCCTTGCCGCAAACTGCCGCAAAGTCGCCGCGATTGGATTGCCCAACACCATGATGCAGTATTTGAAATGGGTGGCCGCGGCGGCGTTTTTGGCATTCGGGCTTCTGCAGGGCACGACGACCGCACAAGCGCAAAACCTGCCTGACGATTTCGTCTTCCTCCGCGACCTCGACCCGAGCATCCAGCAGGACATCCGCTACGCCGGCGTCAATAATTTCGTCGGCCGCAGGCTGGATGGTTACGACAGCGCGGACTGCGTGGTGAAGCGTACGGTGGGGCTTGCTCTGCAAAAGGTGCAGCGCGAATTGGCATCGCAGAACCTGTCGCTGAAAATGCTGGACTGCTATCGCCCGGCGCGGGCGTCGCGCGACATGGTGGCGTGGGCGCGCGATGGCGTGGAGACGCCAGCGCAGAAACGGTACAATCCTTCCTTCAGCAAGAAGGACCTGTTCCGGCTCGGCTACATCGCCGAGTATTCCGGCCATTCTACCGGTGCCGCGGTCGATCTGACGCTGGTCGATCTGCGCGCGGGACCTTCGGCCCCGTTCAATCCGAACAAGGCCTACGCTGACTGCATCGCCGCCGAAGCGCAGCGCGCGCCGGAAGCCAGCGTCGACATGGGCACCGGTTACGACTGCTCGGACGCGAAAGCGCATACCGCGTCTAGCGCGATCACGCCGGTGCAGCGACGTTGGCGCCAGACGCTGGTCTCCGCCATGGGTCGGCAGGGCTTCGTCAATTATGCCAAGGAATGGTGGCATTTCTCGCTGCCCGGCGTTGCCTCCCGCGCCTATGATTTTGCGATCGCGCGCGGTACCAGATAGAGGCGTGAATTCGCGGGCATTCCGGCGTAAAATGATTCGCCACGATGTCTTCAGCCGGGACTACTTCATGACGCACGATTCTTCCGCGACCCATGCGGCGCTCAACCAGTCGCCGGCGTTCGAGGATATCGATCTGTTCGCGTCGGACCGCCCGCTGGTGGAGGCGGTCGCCCTGAACGAGGCCTCGTCGGCCTATATCGAGCATTCTGATTTCGGCCAGCTCTGGGGCTCGGCTGCGATGGCGGAGCGCGGCCGGCTCGCCAACGAGAATCCGCCAAAACTGAAAACCTTCGATGCACGGGGCAACCGCCGCGACGAGGTCGAATTCCATCCGGCCTATCACGAACTGATGACGCACAGCGTCGAGGCCGGCATCCACAATTCGACCTGGACCAAGCACGGCAAGCCAGCAGGCCGCGCGTCGGAAGTGATCCGTGCGGCAAAATTCTACATGGCGGCGCAAGTCGAGACCGGGCATCTGTGCCCGATCACCATGACCCGCGCCGCGGTGGCAGCACTGGGGTCGCAGCCGGACGTGCTGGCGCAGGTGATGCCGGTAATCGCCAGCCGCAGCTACGATCCGACCTTTGCGCCGTGGTCCACCAAGCGCGGCATGACGCTGGGCATGGGCATGACCGAGAAGCAGGGCGGCACCGATGTTCGCAGCAACATCACCCGCGCCATCAGCGATGGCGACGCCTATCGTATCAGCGGCCACAAATGGTTCATGTCGGCGCCGATGTGCGACGCCTTTCTGGTGCTGGCGCAGGCCGATGACGGCCTCAGCTGTTTCTTCATGCCGCGGTTTCGTCCGGACGGCTCGGTCAACGCCATCGAATTTCAGCGGCTGAAGGACAAGCTCGGCAACCGCTCCAACGCATCCTCCGAAGTGGAATTCAACGACGCCTATGCGCTTCGCGTCGGCGAGGAGGGCAAGGGCATCCGCACCATCATCCAGATGGTGCAGCTGACGCGGCAGGATTGCGCGATTGCCTCGGCCGGCCTGATGCGCTCCGGGCTGGCGCACGCGTTGCACCACGCGCGGCATCGCAGCGTATTCCAGAAGCATCTCGCCGATCAGCCGATGATGCAGAGCGTGCTTGCCGATATGGCGCTGCATGTGGAGGCCTGCACCGCCTTGGTGATGCGGCTATGCCATTCGTTCGATCGCGCGCCGGAGGATCCCGCCGAGGCGGCGTGGATGCGACTGCTGACCCCCGCGGTGAAATACTGGGTCTGCAAGACTGCGCCGGGATTTCTCTACGAGGCGATGGAGTGCATGGGCGGCAACGGCTATGTCGAGGAAGGCATTCTGGCGCGGCATTATCGCGAGGCGCCGGTCAATGCGATCTGGGAAGGCTCCGGCAATGTGATGTGCCTCGACGTGCTCCGCGCGCTGTCGCGAGAAGGCGATGCGGCTATCGCGGTGTTGCAGGCTCTCGTGGATGACACGAGGGGATTGCCCGGGGCGCCCGATACCGCGGCCTTCGTGGCGCGGACCCTGCTGCGGCCGGACAGCGAGCGCGTGGCGCGGCAGGCGGTGGAATCGCTGGTGATGCTGGCCGCTGCCGCTGCGCTGAACCTGGTGCACCCTCCGCATGCCGAGCTGTTCGCCAAAACGCGGCTCGATAGCGCGCGCAGCACGATGTATGGCGCAGCGGAATTCACCGAAGCGCAGAGCCGCGGTCTGCTCGATCGGGCGTTGCCGCGGTGACATCGTTCGAAACGCCCGCCATTCCTGTCGTGCCGGTTGAATCACCGCCTGCCAAAAAGCCGCCGCACGTCTGGAAATTCATCGGCACCTGCCTGTGGGGCCTGTTCGCCTTCGCCGTAATGTTTGTGGGGCAACTGACGGTGGTCGCCTATTACCTGCTGGTGAGGAATGGGCCATTGGATGCGTCGTTGCTGACGACGACGCTGGGTAGCGGAACCACCATCGCGATGTCGGTCATCATGGGGCTGCCGGCGGTGTGTCTGGCGCTGTGGCTGGCGACGCGGCTGGCGCGAATACCGTTCGCCGACTATCTCGCGCTCCGCGGCACCTCGTGGAAGAACTTTGTGCTGGGCGCGGTGGGCCTGATCGTGCTGGTCACGGCTTGGGAGCTGCTGTCGCGGGCGCTGGGGCGCGATTCCTCGCCGGGCTTCATGCTGGAGGTGCTGAAATCGGCGCGAGCCGACGGCGCGCTGTGGCTCCTGGTGATCGCGTTCTGCGTGGGAGCACCGATGACCGAGGAGTTTTTCGCCCGCGGTTTTCTCTACCGCGGCTGGTCCGAATCATTCCTGCGGCCAGGGGGCGCCATCGTGCTGTCATCGGCGATGTGGACCGCGATGCACATGCAATATGACTTGTTCTTCTTCGGCGAAATCTTTTCCATCGGCCTGCTGCTCGGCTATCTCCGCTACCGCAGCAATTCGACATGGCTGACGGTATTTGTCCACGGTCTTAACAATCTCGCCGCGACCATGCAGACGATCTGGCTCGTCAATCATCCTTAGAGCGCTACGCCACCAACGTGATGAATACCGGCATGGTCAGTACTGCGAGCGCGGTCTGCAGCGTCAGGATCTGCGCCAGCAGCGGCGCGTCGCCGCCCATCTGGCGGGCCAGGATATAGCCGTTCGACGCCGACGGCACCGAGGCGCAGCAGGCGACCACCGCGAGGCTAGTGCCGGACAGGCCGAATGCCATGCCGAGCGCGGTGGCGATGAGCGGCATCACCGCGAGCTTGAGCATGACGGTCAGCATCGCCGCGGCACCCGGTCGGCGCAGGCCTTCGAGCTGCAGGCCGGCGCCGACCACCAGCAGGCCCATCGCCAGGGAACAGCGGCCCAGCGCATCGGCGAATTCGTGCAGCGGTCTTGCCACGGGTATCCCGAGCAGGTTGATGGTGAGGCCGACAATGCAGGCCCAGATCAGCGGGCTTTTGGCGATGGTCAGCAGCAGGGTCGGCCATGACAGCCGCTGCGGCGAGGCGTAATGCGCGAGCACCGCGACGGCCAGGATGTTCAGCAGCGGGATCATCGCCACCATCGCAACGGATGCCAGCGTGATGCCGAGATCGCCCCACAGATTGCCGGCCACTGACAGCGCCACGAAGGTCTGCCAGCGCGTCGCGCCCTGGAATACCGAGGTAAAGGCCGGGCCGTCGATGCCGAGTAGGCGCACCAGCAGCGGCCGCAACGCCATGCACAGCATCGACATCACGAGCACCGCGAGCAGCAGCGCACCGCCGACGCCTGCGATCGGCACCGACGGCAGGTTGGCGCGCGACAGCGTATCGATCAGCAGCGCCGGAAACAGCACGTAATAGACGAGATGCTCGAGCCCGATCCAGACCACGTCCTGCTTCAGCAGCATGCGGCGCAGCACGAAGCCGAGCACGATCAGCAGGAACACCGGGACGAGGGCGCCGAACACCGTCAGCATGGTCAGCGGATATCCGGCGACCGAAGCAGGGCAGTAAGCCGGTCGAGCGCGCCCTGCAGGATGAAGATCGCCGCGTGTTCGTCGATGATCTTGGCGCGCTTGGCGCGGCTGACGTCGTTGGCGATCAATTCGCGCTCCACCGCCGAGTCGATAGCCGCTCGTCCCAAAATCCGATCGGCAATTCGGTGAGTTTTGAGAAATTGCGCGCGAAGGCGCGGGTCGACTGCGCCCGCGGGCCTTCGCTGCCGTCCATGTTGATGGGCAGGCCGAGCACGAAGCCGCAGATGCTGCGCTCGCCAGCCAGCTTGATCAGCCGCGCCGCGTCGGCCTTGAAGGCGGTGCGCTCGACAGTCTCGACGCCGGTGGCGAGGCGGCGGTCAGGATCGGACACCGCGACGCCGATGGTCTTGGTACCGAGATCGAGACCGATCAGCGCGCCGCGGGCGGGCCAGTGCGCGGCGGCCTCGATGAGTGGAAGAATGAGTGCAGGCATCGCCCCGCATAACATGCTCCGCGGCGCGGCGAAAACGCCGTGTTGCAATTATCCCGCGTGGCTGTTGGTTGCCGCACCATTCGTCGGACTGGTACAGGTCGCAAGCCGACCCAATCAGCCACGAGCCACCCATGGACGCCCTCAGCCTGTTCGGATTGTTCGCGGTCAGCGCCATGCTGGTCTGCTACGCGCTGGAAAGCCGCAGTCCGTGGTACGTGCTGGCCTTTGCTGGCGCCTGCGGGCTGGGATCGTTGTATGGATTCCTGCAGGGCGCCTGGCCGTTCGGGCTGGTGGAGGCGATCTGGGCCGGGGTCGCGCTGCGCAAGTGGCTACTGATCCCCCGCGCCAGCGCATAGCTCGTCGACGTCGTGCTGTGCTAGAATGTCGGCGGCCCGGCAACGATGCGCGCGCCGATCCCCCATCACTGAATGAGCGTACCATGTGGCCTGATCGCCGACTGATCGACCTGTTCAAAATCGAATTTCCCATCGTGCAGGCGCCGATGGCCGGCGCGCATGACGTGGATCTGGTGATCGCGGCTGCGCAGGGCGGGGCGCTGGGCTCGCTACCCTGTGCAATGCTGTCGGCGGACAAGGCGCGCGAGCAGGTCAACATTTTCCGGCAGCGGGTGTCGGCGCCGATCAATCTCAATTTCTTCTGCCACACCGCGGTCGATGCCGATATCAAGCGCGAGGCCGGCTGGAAGAAGCGGCTTTCGTCTTATTACAGCGAGTTCGGGCTCGATCCCGCAGCGCCCATCAACGCCGCCAACCGCGCGCCGTTCGATGACGCGATGTGTGCGCTGGTGGAGGAGCTGAAGCCCGAAGTCGTCAGCTTCCATTTCGGCCTGCCGGACCAGACGCTGCTGAAGCGGGTCAAGGCGGCGGGCTGCATCGTGGTTTCCTCGGCTACCATCGTGCGCGAGGCGGTCTGGCTCGAGCAGAATGGCGCCGACGTGATCATCGCGCAGGGCGCCGATGCCGGTGGCCATCGCGGCATGTTTTTGACCGACAACCTCACAACACAGCCCGGCACCATGTCGCTGCTGCCGCAGGTGGTAGATGCCGTGAAGGTGCCGGTGATCGCGGCGGGCGGTATCGCCGACGGCCGCGGTATCGCCGCCGCGTTCGCGCTGGGGGCGGCGGGGGTACAGATCGGCACGGCTTTTCTGCGCTGCCCGGAGAGCACGATCGGCGCGGCCCATCGCGCGGCGCTGGCCGAATCATCCGACGATTCCACCGTCATCACCAATGTGATGACCGGCCGTCCGGCTCGCGGCGTCATCAACCGGGTGATGCGCGAAGTCGGGCCGGTGTCGCCGGATGCCCCGGCATTCCCGCATGCCGCGACCGCGCTGGGCCCCCTGAAGGCTGCCGCCGAGAAGCTCGGCAAGGTCGATTTCAGCAATCTCTGGGCCGGGCAGGCGGTCCATATGGGCGGCGCGCAGCCCGCGGCGGAACTGACCCGGGCACTGGCCGCGGCCGCCCTGGCGCGAATGGGCCAGCTCGCCGGCTGAGACGGCTATTCTGGCGCGGTTGCGGCGCGAAACCTCCGTCTGCTATACGGCGGGCTGAATTCGCCCCGAGGCTTCTTATATGTCCGTCGATGCCGCCACCGTTCGCCGTATCGCGCATCTTGCGCGGATCGCGGTCACTGAAGCTGAGGTTCCCCATCTGCAGGGCGAGCTCAACGCGATGCTGGCCTTTGTCGAGCAGTTGCAGGAAGTGAATGTGGACGGCGTCGAGCCGATGACCTCGGTGATGCCGATGGAGATGAAGAAGCGCGCCGACGTGGTCAATGACGGCGAGATCGTCGATGCGGTAACGGCGAACGCGCCGGAGTCCGAGGACCATTTCTTCCTGGTCCCCAAAGTTGTCGAATAATTTGGGTCGTCGAATAATCGAGACGGGAACATCGCATGTGCATGCTTTGCGACGATGAGAAGTCCTATCAGCTCTATATGGACTACCTTGATGCCATGGAGCGTCAGGGCAAGATCGTCGATGCCGACAAGGCACTGGACGCCGTGCTCGACCAGCTGCAGGCCGCCGATCTGGCATCCGAAAAACTCCGCCGCGACGCGCCGGAAAACGACAAGACCCTCTCTCCGTTCTTCTGCAGCCCGGTCAATAAATAGATGACAAACCTGACGTCGCTGACGCTCGCCGAGGCCCGTGATGGTCTCGCGAAAAAATCCTTCACGTCGGTTGAGCTGACCGATGCGCATATCGTGGCGATCGAGAACGCGCGGGTGCTGAATGCCTATGTGCTCGAGACGCCGGTGCATGCGCTCGCCATGGCGAAGGCGGCGGACGCCAGGATCGCCAAAGGCGACAGCGGGCCGCTCGGCGGCATTCCGCTGGGGATCAAGGACCTGTTCGCGACCAAGGACGTCCGCACCACCGCGTGCTCGAAAATCCTTGGCAATTTCATTCCGCCCTACGAATCCACCGTGACCTCGCAGCTGTGGCGCGACGGCGCGGTGATGCTCGGCAAGCTCAACAATGACGAGTTCGC
>JAQGKA010000640.1 GCA_028290355.1 Tardiphaga sp.
CCTCGGCGGTCTTCTTGACCTGCAGTTCCAGGGTCACATTGACCTCAACGCCCGGAAGCTTTTCGCGCAGATAGGCCTGCAGCCGGCCCGGATAGGCCGCGGAACTGTCGGACACCCCGATCATCGAAGACCGGCTGCCGATCACCAGAATATCGAGTTTCCCGCCGGGTTTGACCGCGGCGGCGACCTTCGGAAGGGCGCTCTCGGTGGTCAGGAGATAGGCCGGGACCTCGCAGCTTTGCACCGGCGCTTCGGCGCGCGCGGGGGCTACGGCCATCAGGACTGCCAGCATCGTGAGGCGCAACGTCGCCTTCATGATCCCCCTCCCGCGAAATCGGCGTCGGCGCTTTTCGCGCGCATTCCGCCCTTGGCTGCGACCTGCTTGTACCACGAAAACAGCCAAGCGGCGGCCGACATGATGACGATGCCGGAGATGCTGATCAGGAAATGCATCCCGGCGCCGCCCGATACCTCGGCCAACACGAAGTGGCCGGCAAAGGCCAAAAACACGCCGAGGCAGAAAATCTCAAGGGAATGCTGGCCGCACAGGATCAGCGGCCGCAGCCAGGGTGATTTCAGGCCGAGCCAGTCCTTGTGCAGGAAGCGCACGGTGATCGCCGCCAGCGCGAGGAAATGCGCGAAGCGCAGCACATCAAGGTCGGTCTTGTTGATCGGATACATCCACTGCTCGATCACCTTCGGCAGCAGATGGTGGAATTGCGGAATGTACCAGGTCAGCGTCACCCAGAACGCCGCCAGCAGATAGACCACCGAGATCCACAGCGTTACCGGCGACGACAATATCCGCGACATCCGTCTCGCGCCGCCCAGCGCGCACCAGGCGCCGAACACGAACAGCAGCTGCCAGGCAAAGGGATTGAACGCCCAGACCCCGTTCGGATATGCCGACAGATAGAGGTCGAATTCCCAGGTCAGGGCATAGAGCACCACCGACAGCGCCAGCGTCACATCCGCACGGCGCTGCATCAGCCAGAGGATCGGAGGCAGGAACAACATCAGCACGATATATAACGGTAACACATCCATGTTCACCGGCCGAAATTTCAGCAACAGCGCCTGAACGATGGTCACATCGGGCTGCTTCAGAAAATCCAGGATGCCCATTTCTTCCGAATACAGCGGGTTCTCGAAGCTCGTTGCAACGTAGGATATCTCCGCGAGGAAGATCGTGAACAGGAAGACGTGGGCGACGTAGATCTGCCAGACCCGCTTCAGGATCCGCGCGCTGGCCACCACCACACCCTGCTCCAGCATGGCGCGGCCGTAGACGAAAGCCGCCGTGTAGCCCGAGATGAAGATAAAGATTTCTGTGGCGTCGCTGAAGCCGTAATTGCGGATCGTGAACCAGGTGAGGATGTTCGGCGGCAGATGGTCGATGAAGATCAACCACAGCGCCAAACCGCGAAACAGGTCGAGCCGCAGCTCGCGCTCGGCTCCCGCGACCGGGAACGTCGTCGCGTCGACGCGCGGCGCCGATCGCGCGGTCTGCGCAGCCTGGGCTTCCGCATCCGCGGGCAACGGGCCGGCAATTGGATCGGCCACGGAGGTCATTTCGCACCGCTCAACAGCATCGGCTCGCTTTGTCTTTGATCATGAAATCAATGATCGGCCCATAAGTTGCAAGCAACTTGCCTCAGCCGGTCATTCGCGAAATAACGCGAGGAAATCAGGATTATGCGGGAACTATGTTGAAACCGCGATTGCGAGCAAATCACTCATCGATTTGGTCCGCTTGGCGCTTTTCGCTATGATCCCCGTGCAATTTGGACGATGACACTGCCATGGACCCTGCCTTGGACCCCGCCATGTACCGCGCCATAACCCGCCAGATCGAAGTCACCGTCGAGCCGAATTTCATGCCGGAACGCTCGTCGCTGGAGAAGCGTCAGTTTTTCTGGTCCTATACCGTGGTGATCACCAATTCCGGCGCCGAGACCGTGCAGCTGAAGACCCGGCACTGGATCATCACCGATGCTTCCGGCCGGATGCACGAAGTCCGCGGCGAAGGCGTGGTCGGCGAACAGCCGGTATTGGCCCCCGGCGAGCGTTTCGAATACACCAGCGGCGTCCCGCTACCGACCGCGTCGGGCTTCATGGAAGGCACCTACCAGATGGTGACCGACACCGGCGAGCCGTTCGAGATCGACGTGCCGGCGTTTTCGCTGGACGGGCCGGACAGCAGGCGAACGCTGAACTAGGCGGGGCACGGCGCCGCTCTTTCTTCACCCTCCCCTGGAGCGGAAGGTTCGATGCGAGCGCAGCGAGCATCGGGGTGGGGTGAATGTTCATCCGCTGACTTTGCCGCTGTCACCCCACCCCGCCGAGCATCACGCTTCGCGTGCTGCGCGCCGACCCTCCCCCTCAAGAGGGGAGGGTAAGACGGCGGAGAACTGCGCTCCATCCGGGTTACAGGACTACGGCTACCGCGCTACTCCACGCCGGCTTCTTGCGGCGTGAACTCGTAGACCGAGCTGCAAAACTCGCAGGTCACCACGACCTTGCCGTCCTTGACCATGTCGGCGCGGTCCTGTGGCGCAAAGTTGTTCAGCATGCCGGACACCGCGTCGCGCGAGCACGAGCATTGCGCGCGTAGCGGCAAGGGCGCGAAGACGCGAACGCCGCGCTCGTTGAACAGCCGGAACAGCAGCCGCTCGCCGGACAGGTCGGGATCGATCAGTTCGATGTCCTCGACAGTGGCAATCAGCGACTGGCCCTCGACCCAGGCGTCATCCTCCGGCGCCGCGTCCAGTTCAACGCCCTCCGGCGCGTCACCGGGTGCGAGATCGCGCTGCGCGCGGTGCGGCGCCTTCGGCAGGAACTGCAGCAGCATGCCGCCGGCGCGCCAGCGATGCTTCGGGCCGTCGCCGCCGCCGCGCCATTCCTCGCCGACCGCGATCCGCACTTTCGTGGGGATCTGTTCGGAGCGCAAAAAGTATTCGTGCGCGGCGTCTTCCAGATTGCCGCCTTCCAGCGCCACCAGGCCCTGGTAGCGGCTCATGTCCGGACTCTGGTCGACGGTCATGGCGAGATGGCCGTGGCCTAGCAGCGCAGCGGAATCGAGGCCCGGCGCAAGGCGCTTGGCATCGAAGCGGGCATAAGCGCGCATCCGGTCCGGGGCCTGGAAATCGACGATCATCAGCGACACCGGACCGTCGGTCTGAGTCTGCAGGATGAAGCGGCCGTCGAATTTCAGCGACGAGCCGAGCAGCGTGGTTAGCACGATCGCCTCGCCGAGCAGCTTTGCCACCGGCGCGGGGTAATCGTGCTTGGCGAGCAGCTCGTCGAGCGCCGGGCCAAGCCGGGTCAGCCGGCCGCGCAGGTCGAGCGCGGCGACCTCGAACGGCAGCACAGCGTCATCGACCGGAATGGCCGATGGTGCGCGGATAGGGGGATCGACGAGGATATTCGAAGCGGGGGAATGTGATGTCATGCGGCTCTATTTGGGGGCGATGGCGACCAATCGAAACCCCCGAAATTGGGGAAAAATGGGGGGATCTGTCGTCCCGGGCCAGTGAGCCAACGGGTCCGGCCTCCGGCCGGCCCGATGACAAGCTCCGCGATCGCAGACCCGGGGTTGGGACCAAGTCCATTTATGGACCTGGCCC
>JAQGKA010000646.1 GCA_028290355.1 Tardiphaga sp.
TGTTTCGCTGGGTCGAACTACGCTACGGCCTGTTCGAGGCATTCGGCGCCAGCGCCGGCGTGCTGCTGATCCTCGCCATCATCTGCGCCGCGCTCGCCGCCAGCCGGCTGAAGCGCCCGGCCAGACAATTCCCAAGTCTCGGCAGCCGGCTCCGCGTCGCCATCTCGGCCACCCACGGCAAGGCCAGCGCGGCCAAACCCGCCCCAGGCGTCAGCGCCCGCGATACCGCCGCGGCGGTCCTCTCCGAGCCGGCCACGCCGGTGACGGCGCCGCTACCATTCAGACCCAGCCGCCCGCCGCGTCGGTCTGTCCCAAATAACGGACAGGCCAAGGCCGGGCTTGTCCTTGCGGCCACGCTGGCCGGCTGGGCGCTGGCAAGGCGGCGCAGTCTTGCCCAGAACGTGCGGGCGCCGCGACCGATGGGCAAAGCGCGCGCCTGATGGTGGCGCTGTCGCTGGCGCGCTCGGCATCCTCCACCGCTTCGGCATGACATTCCGGTGGGCGGCGCCACGCGGCTGGCTTTCCGAATCAACAATAATGCTAGGCTTGCCAAGGCTCTGGGGCGCGGGACCTGGTGCGGCCTTGCATGCGTCTCGCGCGAGCACGGAGATTTGGACTTGAGGATGTTGCACGCGTTATGATCCGCATCTCCACGATTTTCATCGCCATCTGCATGGTGCTGGTCGCAGCGTCGCTCGGCATGGTGCTGTACGCAATGGCCGGCATCAGCGGCTCGGAATCCGCCATCGTCGCGCTGACCGCGCTGACCTTCATGATTCTCTACAACGCGGTATCGATGCGGCTGCGCGACCGCACCGATACCGGCAGCCAGATCGCCGACCTCTCCCGCGGCACCGCCGACCTCGCCCGTCAGGTCGCCGAATTCGGCCGCCGCCTCGCTGCTGCCGAAGGCAGGATCGTCTCCGCGAATTCTGCCGGACAGGATCGCATCCAGACCGTGATCGGCGAAATCAACGAACTCGGCACGCTGGTGAAGCAGCTGGCCACGTCGGTGGCAAGCCACGAGGACTTGCTGACGTCCGGCCCGCCGGCCGTGGTGCCGGTGACGACGGTGTCCGCGGCGATCGCGCCGCCGACTCCACCAGTCAAGGACAAGGACACGACCAACGAATTGCCGCTCGCCGCCGACATTGCCGAAGACACGGTGACCGCTGTCGCCAGTAAGCCCGTCGTGACGGCGCCTGAAGTCACGATCGGACATAACGAAACGCAGTTGGTCGCCGCGGTGAAAGCCGCCATCGCCGAGAACCGCATCGACATCTATTTGCAGCCGATGGTGACGCTGCCGCAGCGCAAGGTGCGGTTCTACGAGGCGATGACGCGGCTGCGCGACGACAAGGACCAGGTCATTGGCGCCGACGATTTCATCGGCGCCGCTGAAGCCTCCGGCCTGATGGGCCAAATCGATCACACCATCATGCTGCGCTGCATGCAGGTGCTGCGCCGGCTGATGGTGCGCAACAAGGATGTCGGCGTGTTCTGCAACGTCGCTGCCGCGACGCTGTCCAACGCCGAGACCTTCGCGCACTGCATCGATTTTCTCGAAGCCAACCGCGCGCTGGCAGCGTCCTTCGTGCTGGAATTCAAGCAGAGTACGTTCCGCAATCTCGGACCCGTGGAGAGCGAGCACCTCGCAGCCCTGGCGCAGCGCGGCTATCGCTTCTCGATCGACCATGTCACCGATCTGCGGATCGAGCCGCGCGATCTCGCCGACCGCGGCGTCCGCTTCATCAAGGTCCCGGCGACGCTGCTGCTCGACCCGAAGCAGTCCTCGACCTCCGACATTCATCCCGCCGACCTGTCCGACCTGCTCGGCCGCTTCGGCATCGACCTGATTGCCGAGCGAATCGAGGGCGAACGCGCCGTGGTCGACCTGCTCGACTTCGACGTCCGGTTCGGGCAAGGGTTTTTGTTCGCGGCGCCCCGGCCCCTGCGGCCGGAAACCCCGGCCAGCGGAGCGCCTGCGCCATCAACACCCGGCAAGGCACCACAGGATACCAATGGTTCAGCAAGACCTGTCAGGAACGATCCTACCAAGAGCGAGCCGCCCAAAAACGATCCGCCGCGCACCATCGGCAATGCCGCGCTGGCCCGCCGCGCCACTGGCCCGAACTGATCGGCATATTTTCCAATGACAACACTTCGATTCGTCGAACATCTGCGCGACCTCGTGGCCGGCGTCGATGTCGTCCTCAGCGACATCTGGGGCGTCGTGCACAACGGCCTCGCCTCTTTCCCCGAAGCCTGCGAGGCGCTGCATACCTTCCGCGCCCGGGGCGGCGCGGTGATCCTGATCACCAATGCGCCGCGGCCGGCGGACTCGGTGCAGCGGCAGCTGCGCAAGCTCGGCGTCGCCGACGACATCTATGATTCCATTGTCAGCTCCGGCGACTTGACGCGCAATTTCGTCACCAGCCGTTTGGGCCAGTCGATGTACTGGATCGGGCCGGAGCGCGACAATTCGATCTACCGCGGGCTCGATGCGAAGTTCGCGCCACTGGAACAGGCCGACTACATCGTCTGCACCGGCCCGTTCGATGACGAGACCGAATCCGCCGAAGACTATCGCGAGATGATGATGCAGGCGCTGTCGCGCAAGCTGACGCTGGTCTGCGCCAATCCCGACATCGTGGTGGAGCGCGGCGACCGGCTGATCTATTGCGCTGGTGCGATTGCCGAACTGTATCGCGAACTCGGCGGCGACGTGGTGTTCTACGGCAAGCCGCACCGGCCGATCTACGATCAGGCGATTGCGCTGGCAGAGGCGAAACGCGGTACCGAAACGCCGCTCAGCCGCGTGCTGGCAATCGGCGATTCCGTGCGCACCGACCTGGCGGGCGCGCATGCCTATGGCATCGACTGCCTGTTCGTCACCCGCGGCATTCACGCCGGCGAATTCGAAGGCATCGAGCGGATGGATTCAGTGGCGGTGAAAGAACTGTTCGGCCATCCGCCGCTGGCGCTGACGCGGGAATTGCGCTGGTAGGAAGACAGTGCGGCACGACTTACAAGTTTGGCATGCCCGGTCAATGCGCGAAGCGCGGCTTCGCTAGATGTGGCGGGCATTCACGTTTTAGGCGTCTGAAAAACGTGGATGGCCGGGACAAGCCCGGCCATGACGAACGATAGGACGTTTATTTGGTAAGCGCGTGCGCGAGTTACGCCGGCACGGTGTCGGGGAACACGGCCTCGATCTTGGTCTTCAGCGTCGCCGCGTTGAACGGCTTGACGATGTAGTTGTTCACGCCGGCCTTCTTGGCGGCGATCACGTTCTCGGTCTTGGATTCCGCAGTGATCATGATGAACGGCGTCTGCGACAGGTTGGGGTCGGCGCGGACTTCCTTGAGCAGATCGTAGCCGGTCATCGGCTCCATGTTCCAGTCGGAAATCACCAGGCCGTATTTCTTGGTGCGCATCTTTTCCAGCGCCGCCGAGCCGTCGCTGGCATCGTCGATATGCTCGAAGCCGAGCTGCTTGAGAAGATTGCGAATGATACGGATCATGGTGTTGTAATCGTCCACCACCAGCACCGTCATCGACAAATCAACCGCCATCTTCATTCCCCCTGAGACACGACACGCACATGCGAAAACTGAACATCTGCCGGGCAGGCAAATACGTCCGGGCGCAGGATCGGCAAAGCTCGCTGTCCGCAGACCGGACCAAGGATTAGCAGGTGTGGTTAAACAGCCCGTTAATCGGACAAATCCGCGAAATTTCTCATGCCCACAACCAATTGGCGACCTGACCTCGGCTTGACTTCATCGCTGGCTCCACGTCACCGTTCCCCGCCCGCGAAAAACATTCAACGAATCCAATCATGACGCCTGACTTTGCCGTTATCCGCGACACCACGCCCTCCGTCGAAATTCCCCGGGGGACCGTGGTGGCGATGGGAAACTTCGACGGCGTCCATCTTGGCCACCGCGCCGTCATCCATGCGGCGCTGGAAATGGCGCGTCTGCACAAGACAACCGCCATGGCGGTGACCTTCGAACCGCATCCGCGCAGCTTTTTCAGCCCGCATACGCCGCAATTCCGGCTGACCGACGAAACCAGCAAGCTGCGGCTGCTGGCCGGCACCGGCCTCGCCGGCGCCGTGGTGATGACCTTCGACAAGGGCCGCGCCGGGACCACGGCGCAAGACTTCATTCACCATGAACTGATCGAACGGCTGGGAATCAGCGGCATCGCGGTCGGCTACGATTTTCACTTCGGCAAGGGCCGGGTCGGCTCGCCGAGCCTGCTGGTTAGCGAGGCGCCGCGGCTCGGCATCGAGGTCGACGTGCAGCCGCATATCGACATCGACGAGCGCCCGGTGTCGTCCAGCGCGATCCGCATGGCGCTGGCCGAAGGCCAGGTCGCCGAAGCCACAATGATGCTCGACGGCCCCTGGTTCATCACCGGCGAGGTGATCCACGGCAAGAAGCTCGGCCGCGACCTCGGCTATCCCACCGCCAATATCCGCTTGCCCGCCAGCTGCGGCCTCAGGCACGGCATCTATGCGGTGCGGGTCGGCCGCGGTGCCGAGCGTTTTAATGGCGTCGCCAGCTTCGGCCGCCGCCCGACCTTCGACAACGGCGCCCCGCTGCTGGAGGTGTTTCTGTTCGATTTCAAAGGCGATCTCTACGGCATGACGCTGGACGTCGCCTTCATCGCTTTCATCCGCGAAGAGCTGAAATTCGACGGTATCGAGCCGCTGATCCGCCAGATGGACGACGACAGCGCCAAGGCCCGCGCCGCGCTGGCCGCGGCGCCGGAGGCGTTTCCGAAGCTGGGCGTGGTCGGATGACCAAAACCGAAAAACAGAAGATGCTTGACGGCGAACTGTATCGTCCGGGCTCCCCGGAGCTGAGCGCCGACGAGAAGGCCAACAAGGCCTGGATGGCGCGATACAATGCCGTCCTCGACCGGCCGGTTGCCGAGCGGCATGTGCTTTTGTCGGAGCATTTCGGCCAGGTCGGCGCTGATTGCGTGATCCGGCCGCCATTCTTCTGCGATTACGGCTACAACATCCGCCTCGGCGATGGCGTGTTCCTGAATTTCAACTGCGTCATCCTCGACATTGTCGAGGTCTCGATCGGCGACCGCACCCAGATCGGCCCGGCGGTGCAGATTTACGCCGCCGACCACCCCCGCGACGCCAAAACCCGCCGCGACGGGCTGGAATTCGGTCGCCCGGTGAAAATCGGCAGCGACGTCTGGATCGGCGGCGGTGCCATCATCGTGCCCGGGGTGACGATCGGCGATGGCGCCGTGATCGGCGCCGGCAGCGTGGTGACACGGGATGTCGGGCCGGGCCAGATCGTGGCCGGAAATCCCGCCAGACGTATCGGCGGCGGGGCCTGACGGGCCAAATCAGACGCTTTGCGATCCCGCCTCCGGCTGCTATTGAGTGCCGGATGTCTGCACGGCGCCCCATTACCAGCATTAGCGGCCCGGCTTCCGCCTGAGCTTTGCTCGGCGCAAGACCGGGATCGTTGCCGTTTCATCGCGTCCCCCACGC
>JAQGKA010000427.1 GCA_028290355.1 Tardiphaga sp.
AGTACGATGAAGCGTCAACCACTTGATCAGGTAGTTAGACACGGCGCGGCATCGGGCCAGTTTGCTTTGGGTCGGATGGGTGATCAGGTATATTCCCTCGCGTGGAGCGGCCGGGCCCATCTCGATGCGTACGACGCCGGGCATAGCGTCGCCGATATAACAAGGCAGGACACCAGTTCCCAGCCCGGCGGCCACCGCCGCTCGCAGCGCCATGGTCGATCCGGTTTCTACCGCCGGCGCACGTCCGTTCGCTAGGCTGACCATCCATTTCCGCTCCGGCAGATCCCGACTGGCATCCGATAGAAGCACGAATGGCATTTCCGGGACCGCGGTGCCTTGGAGGTGAAGGCCCAAATCCTCACGGGCATACAGACCGAAGCGGTAGTCGCAAAGCCGTCGTATGCGGAGTTCATTGGGAACAGCCAAGCTAATCCGTAGCGCGACGTCGGCATGACCGCGCCGGAATTCTTCGAATGGCATGTCAGCGTGCAGCGCGATCCGGATCGAGGGATGCGCGTTGCGGAAGTCGGCGAAGGCGCCGGCAAGGGCATAACAGATCAGCGCGTGTGGAGCGGCAACTCTTACGACGCCTTCCAGTTCCGAGTTGGGTCCATCGATCAGTTGCGGAAGTGTGTCGAATGCCTCCGCGATTGATCGTGCCCTCTCCATCAACAGCGCTGCGGGCGGGCTGACGACCAGGCGACCTTCGCTGCGCTGAAACAGTTTGGTGTCCAGCGCAATCTCGAGTGTTGCGAGGCGCCGAAGCACTGTGCTGTGGCTAACGCCGAGCCGCTTGGCAGCCCCGAGCGCTGTCCCGGTTGCGTCGATGGCCAGAACATGCCGCAGGTCGTCCCATGTAATCGCCGCCATCCACGATCTCCGCATTGTCCATAATTGAAGATCCTACTTTCATTTTTGGACAATGAAAACGGCGATATCGGCATTAGTTTTGCTCTGAGTTTGGCAGAGGCGGCAGCGGCTGGATCGTCATATTCAAGGGGTCAAACCATGAGCATAAAGCGTTTATTGCTGGCATTTGCCTTTGCTGTTGCTGGCTGGTCGCAGGTCGCGCTCGCCGACGACAGAGAGATTCTCATGCTCGACTGGATCCCGACAGGCGAGCACGCCGCCTATTTCGCGGGTCTGCAGCGTGGTTTCTTCAAGGAAGCCGGGATCGATCTCACGATTACGCGCGGTTACGGTTCCGGCGACACGGTGAACAAGGTGGCCGCCGGCGCGGCCAAGTTCGGAGTTGCCGACGTCGGTGCCGTACTGGCCGGACGCGCGCAACAATCGGTCCCGGTCAAATCGATCGCTGCGGTGTACACGTACTCGCCGCACTCACTTTTCGTTCTGAAATCGTCGGGGATAACCGGGTTTAAGGACTTGGCCGGCAAGAAAATCGCAGTCAGCCCCGGCAATAGCCACCGCATCTATTTTCCGGAAGTCGCGCGCAAGGTCGGCATCGATCCGGAAAGCGTGACATGGGTCACCACGGATGCGTCAGCCATGGCGGCGATGCTGATCGCCAAACGCGTCGATGCTGCGCCGTTCTACTCTATCCATCAGTATTATCAGAATAAGGCGGCAGTACAGGCCGGCGAAGAAATCATCGCACTGCCGTTCGTGTCGGCGGGCTTTGCCATCTATGCTTCATCGCTGATTGCCACCGACGACACGATCAAGACCAACCCCGATCTTGTGAGGCGTTTTCTCGGCGCCGCCATGAAGAGCTTCATCTGGGCCCGAGACAATCCGGTCGAGACCTGCAAGCTGCATGTGCAGAAGAATCCCGAGGTTCTTCAGGACGAATGCGAGGCATCGCAGAAGGCTACCATGGGCTTCATCTTTAACGATCATCAGCGCGCGACCGGACAGGGTCACTTTGAGGCCGCACGTCTGGCCGACACTTGGAGGGCTGTTGCCGAAAGCTTGAAGCTCGACGCATCTTGGAATCCGGCGCAGGCCGTCGACGACCGCTTCGTACCATGATCTCCCTCGCCCGGGTAGGGAAGACCTTCAAGACCCGCCGCGGAGGCCATGTTCAGGCGCTTGACGA
The DNA here is from genome assembly GCA_028290355.1 of Tardiphaga sp. Taxonomy (GTDB): domain Bacteria; phylum Pseudomonadota; class Alphaproteobacteria; order Rhizobiales; family Xanthobacteraceae; genus Tardiphaga. Next base: position 2,060 of record JAQGKA010000427.1, read on the forward strand.
CGTTACCATCTCCGTAGGAGCTGATGAGTTCGTTGCCATCGTCGGCGCATCCGGCTGCGGCAAGTCGACGCTGCTGCGCATGGTGGCCGGTCTGGTGCAGCCGGACATTGGGCACCTCACGCTCGACGGCAAGGTAGTGACACAGGCGACCGAAGGCACGGCGATGGTGTTCCAAGCACCGACGCTGCTGCCGTGGATGAACGTGGAGCGCAACGTCACCTTTCCACTCAGCCTTTCCGGCCGCGATGTTCCGGAAGCGCGTGAACGCGGGCGCGCGCTGCTCCGCGCAGCGGGCCTTGCGGGATTCGAACAGCGGATGCCGCGCGAACTTTCGGGCGGGATGCAGCAGCGAGTCGCGATCTGCCGCGGCCTTGTGCAAAAGCCGCGCATCCTGCTCATGGATGAGCCATTCGGCGCGCTCGATGCGCTGACGCGCGAGGAGATGAGCTTGGCGCTGCTGGAATTGTGGCAGGCCAATCCCATGGCAGTGATATTCGTCACCCACTCAATCTCCGAAGCCGTGCTGCTGGCCGACCGGGTGATCGTGATGTCGCCGCGGCCAGGCCGCGTTGCGGAAATCGTTGAGGTCGACTTGCCGCGGCCGCGCTCGTTCGATCAGGAGGCCAGCGCGGAATTCCATCGCTGCTCGAAACTGATCCGTGACCGGATTTATGGCGGAGGATCCCGTGCTCATTAGTACAGGCGCGTGGACGCGCCGAAACCTGCCGGTGATCCTCTCGACGCTGTCGCTTCTGCTCGGCTGGGAGATCGTTTGCAGGGCCTTTGGAATTCGGCCGTTTCTGCTGCCGACGCCGAGCGCAATCTGGACGGCGGTAGTGCCAGTCTGGCCCAACATCGCCATGCATACGGCGGTAACGCTACGGACCGTCATGCTCGGACTGCTGGCCTCGATCGTGGTCAGCTTGCCGCTCGCGATGCTGATTGCTAGTTCGCGAACCGTCTCGGCGGCGATCTATCCGATGTTGGTGCTCACTCAATCGGTGCCCAAAGTGGCGCTTGCGCCGATCCTGCTCGTGGCGCTCGGCGCCAACGAATTTTCGCGTGTCATCATTACCTTTCTCGTAGCTTTCTTTCCTTTGGTGGTAAGTTCGGTGGCGGGTCTGCTTGCGACGCCGCCTGAGCTGGTAGAACTTGGCCGCACGTGCCGCGCAACGCGCGTACAGGAATTACTGCGAATACGCTTGCCTTACGCGCTGCCGTTCGTGTTTGGCGGCCTGCGGGTGGCTGCGGCGCTGTGCGTCGTGGGCGCGGTAGTCGCCGAATTCGTCGGCGCAGATTCCGGCCTCGGATATCTGATTCAGACCTCGATGGCGTTCTTTCGTACACCGGTTGCATTCGGCGCGGTCGTGATCCTGGCCATCATGGGCATCGCGCTTTTCCAGCTGGTCGAGATCACCGAACGCCTGATCGTGCCTTGGTCGAGCAATCTGGACAACAATTTCAACGAAGAAAAATAGGTCACATCGAATGGCAAAGAATTATCCGGGATACTTGCTGATCCGCGACGCGCTGATTTCCGAAGCCGGGTCGCGCCGCGGCGTGCAGGGGGACATCTTGGTCAAGGACGGGATGATCGCAGAAATGGGCCCGAATCTTGCGGCTCCTGAAGGGACAGATGTCATCGATGCCTCCGGTATGTTGGTTCACCCCGGTCTGATCAATGCCCACACCCATGGCCATGGCGGACTTGGGCGCGGGCAGGGTGACAAGTGGACGCTGGAATTGCTTCTCGCCGCCGGCCCGTGGATCAGTGGCGGCCGCTCGCTGCAGGACAAGAAGCTGACGACCCAGATCTGCGCCGCGGAAATGGTACTAAAAGGCTGCACTGCAGCCTACGATCTTTATTACGAATACCCCACGCCTAGCATCGACGGCATGGACGCCGCCGCCGAAGCCTATGCAGAAGTGGGCATGCGCGCCGTGCTGGCACCTATGGTGGCGGATTACAGTTTCTACGAGGCGATCCCGGGCCTACGCGACGCTTTACCGGACGATCTCAAGCAGAAGGTCGATACGCTTCGGATGGGGCCGGGCGATCGCACGATCGCGGCTATCGGATCGATCCTCGACTGCTGGAAATGGTCATCACACGATATCCTGCCTGCGGTCGCTCCGACAATCCCAATTCACTGCAGCGACAGTTTTATGTGCGGCTGCGCGCAACTGGCGCGCAAGCATGGTGTCGCTATGCACAGCCATGTCGGAGAGAGCAAAGTGCAAGCCGTAGTCGGCAAGGAGCGCTACGGCAAGACGTTGGTATCGCATCTCGACGCGCTCGGCCTAATCGACGAAAATTTTACGGCCGCCCATGCCATATGGCTTGACGACGATGATTTTCGCCTGATGGCCGATCGCGGCGCGTCGCTTGCGCACAATGCCGGCAGCAACATGCGGCTCGGCAACGGCCACTTCCGGCTGCGCCGCGCGCTTGACCTCGGCGTCAATGTTGGTCTTGGTACCGACGGGGCGAATTGCTCCGACAACCAGAACATGTATGAGGCGATGCGTTACGCCTCGATGGTCTCGAAAGTCCAAGGGCCGGATCCGCGCAACTGGGCGTCGGTTGAGGAGATCTACAATGCCGCGACCGTCGGTTCGGCGCGGGCGCTCGGCCTTTCCAAGACCGGCGTGCTGGCGCCCGGCTACAAGGCCGATATCGTGTTCGTAGATCTCAGCGCCATTAATTGGATTCCGCACAACTGGACCGTCAATCAGCTCGTTCATGTTGAGGATGCGACGTCGGTTAGACACGTCATGATCGGCGGCACCTTCGTGGTGCGCGACGGGCGGCTGCTGACCCTGGACATGGCCAAGCTGTCGCGCGAGGCCGAGGCGGCACGTGACCGGCTCGAAAAAATAAACGCTGAGTGGCGCGGCCTATTCGACCGCCTTCAGCCGGTGGTGGCGTCGTTCTGCCCAGGGCTGGCGGCGCGTCCATACCAGATCAACCGCTATCTGTGCGACGAGGTGCGGTGAGATCCGACGGAACTTCGTTTCCGGTTGCCGAGTAAGACGAAGGCGTTCCTCCTGGTGCAAGCGAAAGTCGACGCGCACACGAGCGCATGTGCCAGTCTCCGTGTTACGTCGAAGCTTAGAGAGCGAGCGGTTCGGTCCGCTCCTCATTCAAAATCGGTGAGCAGCCTACGCTGCCGTCGTTTCCTGCTAACCAGGCTCGGTGGTAGGCGGCACGTCTCCGTCACTGAGAATTACGTCTGGCTAAATGCAATGGATTTTTCTAAGCGGCCGCTCCGGCGCAACGCGGGGCAGTCGGGCGCCTTCACGCAAGCGAACGTAAGCACGGGCTGCTAGGCGTCTAAATTTCGTTCAGACGTCGGTTAGGTTGCAGTTGCGGGGAGCGCGGTCTGGGTGACTTATGACGTACAATCAAACGGAGGGACGTTCGCGTTTAACGATTTTTGCTATTGTCGCTCGGCTGCAGCCGGTTGCCCTTTGAATTGCGGTCCACGACCGGCCTGCTGCGATCAATCGGCCGATATGTGGCTGCGTCAGCCACGATCTGCGATGTTATCCGCAGCTTCGCCTCGGCCTTTATCTTCACCACATCCCTGCCACCGATGGTGGCTGCCGGTGCGCTAACCAGGCAGCTCACCCAACGTCGATCGCGTCCGTCAGCGAAGTCTTCGTCAAGAAATAAGCGCGTCCATGAGTTCTCCTCAGGCCTTGGGGGCGATTTCGGCGGCGGCGTCGAATGCATCGAGCGCGCGGGTGGAATAGACGACGGCCGCGCCGGCATTGACGGAGACCGCCACGCCCAGCACTTCGGCGATCTCTTCCCTGGTCGCGCCCCGCTCCCGGGCCGCCGCGGTATGCACCGTGATGCAGCCGTCGCAGCGCAGG
>JAQGKA010000136.1 GCA_028290355.1 Tardiphaga sp.
GGTGCCGCGCAGTCGATCCTCGATGCCAACCCGAAGGGCGGCAAGATCGAGACCCTGACGCAGGGTTTCGAACTAACCATCCCGTTCTACACCACGCCGGAAACCAAGAGTCTTCGCCCGTTCAGGGTTACCGACCAGAACATGAAGGAATCGGTCGAGCTGATGGTCGAGTACGGTGGCCTCGAGGCCAAGGCCAAGGACAATCCGAAGGCGTTCTACACCAACGACTTCCTTCCGAAGTAACTAGAACTCGTCATTGCGAGGTGAGGGGAAGCCGTCGGCTTTCCCGTGAGCAAAGCGACGCGGCAATCCAGAAGGCCACGAGGTCCGCAACAGCTCGATGGCTTCGTCGCAAGGGCTCCTCGCAACGACGAATATGACTACGTACCAAGGACTGACTTGATGACTGCAGCGACGATGAAGGCCAAAGGCTTGGATATGAGTGTGGACCCAGCGACCGCACATCTTCGCGTGGTATCGGAGCAACCTGCCAACAAGACGTCGGGGATCAACCTCTCCGGCGTCTCCAAGACCTACGGGACCGGCGACGGCAAGGTGCAGTCGCTGCGTCCATTGGACTTTCATATCAACGAAGGTGAGTTCTTCGTCGTGGTCGGCCCCTCCGGCTGCGGCAAGTCCACGCTGCTCAAGCTGATCTCGGGCCTGCTGCCTCCGACCACCGGGGAAATCCTGGTCGACGGCAACAAGGTCACCGAGCCGCATGGCGACGTCGGCATCGTGTTCCAGAACGCTTTGCTGCTGCCGTGGCGCAACATCCTGTCGAACGTGATGCTGCCGATCGACATGAAGACACTGCCGCGCGAGAAATTCCTCGAGCGCGCCAAATCGCTGCTGAAGATGGTCGGCCTCGAGGGCTTCGAGAACAAGCTGCCGTGGCAGCTTTCCGGCGGCATGCAGCAGCGCGCTTCGATCTGCCGGGCGCTGGTGCACGATCCAAAGATCATGATGATGGACGAGCCCTTTGGCGCGTTGGACGCGATGACGCGCGAGAAGATGAATGTCGAGCTGTCCCGGATCCAGCGAGAGACCGGCAAGACGGTGCTGCTGATCACCCATTCGATTCCGGAAGCGGTGTTTCTCGCCGATCGCGTGCTGGTGATGACCGAACGCCCGGGCGCGATCGCCGCGATCTACGACGTGCCGCTCGGCCGCGAGCGTAGCCTCGATGTGATGGCGAACCCGGTATTCACCGAACTGGTGTCGCGGATCCGTAAGCATTTCTTCACCCAAAGCGCCCTGGACTGAGGCAGACCGTGATGGCCCCAGGCACCTTGGCTTCACGCATCGCCGTGCGAGAGATCGCGCTGTATGAACGCCCCGTGGCGTTCGTGCGGCCGTTCCGCTTTGGCGCCGTGACGGTCAGCGCCGCGCCGCAGGCCTTCGTGCGCGCGACTATCGAGGTCGAAGGCAAGGGCACATCGGTTGGCGCCAGCGCCGAGCTGATGGTGCCGAAATGGTTCGACAAGCGGACGCATCTGGAGATCGCCGATACGGTCGAAGAACTCAGGCAATCGCTGGTGATCGCGCGTGATCTTTATCTGGCACAGTCGGGCTTCCACACTGCGTTCGGATTTCATGCCGCCTGCATCGCCGATCAGATCGCGGCTTGCGCGAAAGCGGATATCCCTCCGCTCGCCGCGGCGTTCGGTCCCGCGGAAATCGACAAAGCGATTCTCGATGCGCTGCTGCGTGCGCTCGGTCTGAATTTCTTCGATGGCATGGCGGCGAATGTCGCCGGCCTCGATGCGCGGCTGGCGCCGGATCTCGGCCATGGCGATGTCTCCGCTTTTCTTGCCGGCCGCAAGCGACTGGAACGCGTCGCGCTTCGCCACACCGTTGGCCTTGACGATCGCATCGAAGGCGAGGGCGGTGTCGCCGATCCCAAGGAAAACAGCGGCAGTCGCTATTTCAAGCTGAAGATGAATGGCGATCCCGAGGCGGATGCCAGCAGGCTGACGAAGATCGGCAATGCTCTCGCAACGTTGCCGTACGACTACAAGGTGACACTCGACGCCAACGAGCAATATGCCGACCTCAGCGCGCTCGGTGCACTGGTCGATCGCCTCGACAACGACAGCGCACTGAAACCGATCGCCTCAAGGCTGCTCTACATCGAGCAGCCGATGCCGCGCGACACCACGCGGCAGTCGCCGCTCGGCCAATTGTCGTCGCGCAATTTCATCATCGACGAGGCCGACGATTCCTGGGACGCGTTCCCCGCGGCAAAAGTGCTGGGCTATCGCGGTATCTCCTCGAAATCCTGCAAGGGATTTTACAAGTCGATCGTCAACGCCATCCGCGCGGCAAAATGGAGTGCGGGCGGCGAAAGCTATTTCATCACCGGCGAGGACCTGACCTGCCAAGCCGGTCTCGCCGTGCAGCAGGATCTCGCGCTCGGCGCGCTGATCGGCGTCACCCATGCGGAGCGCAATGGCCATCATTACGTCGATGGTTTTGGCACCGCGCCTCCGAGTGAAGCCGAGGCCTTCCTCAAGGCGCATCCCGATCTCTACGGCCGCGACGGCGACGTCATCCGGCTCAGGATTCACGACGGCGATCTCCTGACGGGATCGCTGACCTCTGCCGGATTCGCATCCGGCGCTCATCCGGACTGGACGGCGCTTTCGCCGCTCCAGCGCCCCAAAACAAAAATTCTGCAGGAGCACTGACTATGGCTGTCCACCGCCTCGGCATCATCATGAACGGCGTCACCGGCCGCATGGGTCTCAACCAGCATCTCGTGCGCTCGATCGTCGCGATCCGCGAACAGGGCGGTGTCGCGATGAAGAACGGCGATCGCATGATGCCGGATCCGATCCTGGTCGGCCGCAACGCCGACAAGATCGAGGCGCTGGCCAAGAAGTACAATGTCGCGCGCTGGACCACCGATCTCGACAAGGCGCTGGCCGACAAGAACGATACGATGTTCTTCGACGCCGCCACCACCCAGGCGCGACCCGGCCTGCTGACCAAGGCGATCGAGGCCGGCAAGCACATCTATTGCGAGAAGCCGATCGCGACCAATCTGCAGGCGGCGCTCGATGTCATCAAGCTCGCCAACTCCAAGGGCCTCAAGCACGGCACAGTGCAGGACAAGCTGTTCCTGCCGGGCCTGAAGAAGCTGGCGATGCTGCGCGATAGCGGCTTCTTCGGCCGCATGCTCTCGGTGCGCGGCGTGTTCGGCTAATGGGTGTTCGAGGGCGACTGGCAGGAAGCGCAGCGGCCGTCGTGGAATTACCGCGCCGAGGACGGCGGCGGCATGATCCTCGACATGGTCTGCCACTGGCGTTACGTACTCGACAATCTGTTCGGCGAGGTCGAGAGCCTGACGTGCCTTGGCACGACAGACATTCCGGCGCGCTGGGACGAGCAGGGCAAGAAGTACACGGCGACCGCCGACGACTCCGCCTATGCCACCTTCAAGCTGAAGGGCGGCGTCATCGCGCACATGAACATGTCGTGGGTGACGCGGGTCTATCGCGACGATCTCGTCACGTTTCAGGTCGATGGCACCCACGGCTCGGCGGTGGCCGGGCTTTCCGATTGCGTGATTCAGGCCCGCCAGGCGACGCCGCGGCCGGTATGGAACCCCGACGAGAAGCGCACCCACGATTTCTATGCCGACTGGCAGACGCTGCCGGAAAACTCCGTCTACGAAAACGGTTTTAAGGAGCAGTGGGAAATGTTCATCCGCCATGTTTGCGAGGATGCGCC
>JAQGKA010000034.1 GCA_028290355.1 Tardiphaga sp.
GGCCCCTCGATCGCCTCGCTGGACGAGATCGCCGAGACCGCGGGCTTCATGAATGGTGCGAAATATTTCCTGGTGAAGAACTTCATCAACAACACCAGCTTCTTCGAATGGGACCAGTCGACCTACAATTCCTAGTTCCCCCGCATCAAGGACGCCGTCGAGCTGACCATCCCGAAGCTCAACGAAATGGCCTATGAGCAGGTCGAAGTGTCGTCGGTGCCGTTCCTGAAATTCGTCGCCAACAAGGGCGTCCACGACGAGGCCGCGAATTACTCCTTCGTGCTGCGCGGCTATGTCCGGCATTGGCTCGCCAATGTCTGGAGCGAGTTCGACCGCATCAAGCTGACCGACCTCGTCAACGACAAGCCCCGCAGCCCCGGCGAGAAATAATCGCATTTTTGCTTTTTAGTGGTTGGATCGGGCGCTGAATCCGCCCGATATTGCATCGATGCGCCGCACGCCCGTCTATATCATCTGTTCCACACGCCCGCAGGTCGGCAAGACGCTGATCGCGCGGCTGCTGACCGAATTCCTGGCGCTGCAGCGCGGCGGCGTGATCGCCTTCGACATCAATCTGAAGGAACCGTCGCTGCTGGATTTCCTGCCGAAGCTGACCGAGACCGCCGAGGTCGACGACACCTTCGGCAAGATGGCGCTGATGGACCGCCTGATCGTGAACGACGACGTCGGCAAGGTGATCGACCTCGGCTACCACGCCTTCGACGAATTCTTCAAGATGACCGCCGAGATCGGCTTCGCCAAGGAAGCCGTGCGCCGCGGCGTCGCGCCGATCGTGCTGTTCGTGGCGGACACCGACCGCGCCTCGATCCGCGCCTACGCCACGCTGCAGCAGCAGATCCCGGCGAACGCGCTCTACACCATCGACAACGAACACGTGCTGCGCGGCGAGATGCCGGCGGCGCTGGCGCAGGGCCGCGTGCTGCGCATCGCGGCGCTGCCGGTGTTCCTGAAGACCTATATCGACCGGCTGAATTTCTCGTTCACCGGATATCTGCGCTCGGAAAAGGATTCTTCCACCGAGCTGCACCAGTGGATCCGGAAGAACTATTTCAGCTTTCGCGAGATCGAGCTGGGGCTGCTGCTGCAGAGGTCGTGAGGGCGCGCGATGAGCGCTCCCTCTCCCCGTTCTTCACGGGGAGAGGGTTGGGGTGAGGGGCTCTAGCTCCCCCTCACCCGGATTACTCGCTTCGCTCGCAATCCGACCTCTCCCCGCAAGCGGGGAGAGGTTAAAAAACCTCAATGCCCGTCGAACGTCATCAGCGTCCGCACCGGCACATCCATAGCGCGGAGCTTGGTGGCGCCGCCCAGTTCCGGCAGGTCGATGATGAAGCACGCCGCCACCACTTCGGCGCCGATCTGGCGCATCAGCTTGACCGCGCCCTCGGCGGTGCCGCCGGTGGCAATGAGGTCATCGACCAGGATGACGCGCTCGCCGGGCTTGATGGCGTCGGCGTGGACTTCCATCTCGTCGATGCCGTATTCCAGCGAATAGGCGATGCGCACCGTGGTGTGCGGCAGCTTGCCTTTCTTGCGGATCGGCACGAAGCCGGCCGACAGCTGGTGCGCCACCGCGCCGCCGATGATAAAGCCGCGGGCTTCCATGCCGGCGACCTTGTCGATCTTCAACCCGGCCCATGGCTGCACCAACTCGTCGATGGCGCGGCGGAACGAGCGGGCATCACCGAGCAGCGTGGTGATATCGCGAAACAGGATCCCCGGCTTCGGATAATCCGGAATGGTGCGAACGGAGGCCTTGAGATCGTGTTCGAGTTCAGGTGTCATCGAGGTCTTTCAGTCTTTTCCAATGAGTATCAGTTGAGCTTCTGGCCGAGCCGGAAAGCGTTTTCGACGATCCGCAGGCCGACTTCGCCGCCGAGCGACATCAGCGATTCCGGATGAAACTGCACGCCGCCGACGGCCAGCGTCTTGTGCTCGATCGCCATGGCAACGCCGTCTTCGGTGGAGGCGGTGACGGTGAGTACGTCCGGCATGCTGTCGCGCTCAACAAACAGCGAGTGATAGCGGCCGATCACGATTTCATTGGGCAGGTTCTGCATCAGCCGTCCACCGCGCACGAGTACGCGCGACGGCCGTCCATGCGCCGGCTGCGCCAGTTGGCCCAGCACGCCGCCGAAATATTCGCCGATCGCCTGTACGCCGAGGCAGACGCCGAAGATCGGCAGCTGCTTTGCCAGCGCGGTGTCGATGGTGTTCCTGATGCCGAAATCCTCGGGCCGGCCGGGCCCCGGCGACAGCACCAGCAGGTCGAACTTTTCGCGGTTCAGAACGGTCTGCGCATGGATATGCCTGACGACGCTGACGGTGGCGCCAACCTGGCGGAAGTAGTCTGCCAGCATGTGCACGAAGCTGTCGTCGTGGTCGATCAGCAGCACCTTCTTGCCCGAGCCCGAGGCATCCGGCGCGAAGGCCGACAGCGGCTTCGGTGCGTCGCCGCGCAGCGCCTGGAACAAGGCCGCGGCCTTGGTCTGGCATTCCTTCTCTTCGGCGACGGGATCCGAGTCGAACAGCAGCGTGGCGCCGACGCGGACTTCGGCGAGGCCGTCCTTCATCCGGATGGTGCGGATGGTGATGCCGGTATTGATGCCGCCGTCAAAACTCACGCAGCCGATCGCGCCGGCATACCAGCGCCGCGACGAGCGCTCATTGTCCTCGACGAACTGCATCGCCCACAGCTTTGGCGCACCGGTCACCGTCACCGCCCAGGCGTGGGTGAGGAAGGCATCGAGCGCGTCGAAGCCGGGCCGCAACATGCCCTCGACGTGGTCGACGGTATGAAACAGCTTTGAGTAGGTCTCGATCTGTCGCCGCGCGAGAACTTTGATCGTGCCGGGAACGCAGACCCGCGCCTTGTCGTTGCGGTCGACATCGGTGCACATGTTGAGTTCGAATTCGTCTTTTTCCGAATTCAGCAATTGCCGGATCTGCTCGGCATCGCCGATGGCGTCGACGCCGCGCGCGATGGTGCCGGAGATCGGGCAGGTCTCGATGCGGCGGCCGTCGGAACGCACGAACATTTCTGGCGACGCCGCCACGAGGAATTCGCCGTCACCGAGATTCATCAGCGCGCCATAGGGCGATGGGTTGATGACGCAGAGCCGCTGGAATACTTCCGCCGGCGAACGTTCGCAGGGCTCGGCGAACAATTGCCCGGGCACCGCCTCGAACAGGTCGCCGCGCGCGAACGCCGCGCGGGCGGTCTCCACCGTGGCCTGATACTCGCCCGGCGCGTGATCGGCAAAGCCCTGCCGTGGCGCCTTGTTGTAGCCGCTCTCTAGGGTCTCGCGCGGCAGGCCCAAAGTGGATTTGCCGTTCCAGGAAAAATCGTAGCTGAGGATCACGCCGCGGCCGGTGGCGCGGTCATAGGCCAGCAACCGATCCGGCAGATAGAGCACGATGTCGCGCTGGTCGGCCTCGCGGGCGCGCTTCGGCTTGAGGTCCTCGATCTGGAACACGAGATCATAGGCGAAGGCGCCGAACAGGCCGAGCATCGGATCGTCGGAGGAAAACAGCTGCGCCACCATATCACGCACCAGCGACATCACGCTGGCGCGCCGGGTGCGCTGGTCTTCATCGACCGGCGCATCGCCGCGGACGATGTGGCCTTTCAGCCGGTTCGGGGTTTTCTCGTCGATGACCACGCAGGGGTCGCGCAGGGTGTCGCCGAGGAAGGCGATCAGTACCTCGCCGCGGGCGTTCAGCGCCTGCAGCGCAAATTGCGGCCCGGTGGTTTCCAGCAGCAGCGGCGGATCGGCAAAGCCGAGGTCGAAGCTCTCATAGCGGCCCGGCACCGTGGTGCCGGACGACAGCACCACGCCGCGGCGGCGGTCCAGCAGCTCGATCAGGTCGTCGAGCGCAGTGCCGCCGGTAAACTGCGCGACATGGCGTGCCACCGTGAGACCGGCGCGGGTC
>JAQGKA010000042.1 GCA_028290355.1 Tardiphaga sp.
TGGCCAGCGTCGCATAGAGAATCGCCGCATTGGGCTTGGCCAGCAGCAGGCCGGACGGATTGCCGTTGGCGTCACGGACGATCTCGCCCCCGGGAGGCGCGGGCGTGTCCCGGGTGTAGCCGACGGCACGCAAGGCAGCGCCGTTCAGCAGCGCGCGGTCATAGAGATGCAACAGGAACACCGGCGTATCCGGCGCCACTGCATTCAGCTCTTCGATGGTTGGCAACCTCTTCTCGATGAATTGATGCTCGGTGAAGCCGCCAACGACGCGGACCCATTGCGGTGGCGGCGTCACCGCGACCTGCCGCTTCAACATGTTCATCGCGTCCGACAGGCTGCGCACGCCATCCCAGCGCAGCTCCATGTTGAAGTTCAGCCCGCCGCGGATGATGTGGAGATGATTGTCGATCAGGCCTGGCAATACGCGACGGCCTCTGAGATCGATCAGCTTCGTCTGCGGCCCGGCAAGCGCCATGATCTCCTCTTCGCGACCGACATGGCTGAAGCGTCCGTCCTTGATCGCCACGGCGCTCGCCGTAGGATTCGAGCGATCCAGCGTCGTGAACAGGCCACGATGCAGGATGAGGTCCGGAGCTGTGTTGTCTGGCATTGCTTGCTTCCTTCATCGCTTGAAGATTAGAGGCCCGTCCCGATCAGGTCAGGACGGCCGGCCTGACTCCGCCGGCAACTCACCGCCGGTGTCAGGAGGACGCGTTCCCTTTGGAAGATGGCCGAATACGTGAGGCCGGACCTGTCCGACCCACGAAAGACGGATCGACTCCCCTTTCCATATCTGTTGGGCAAGCGGAGGTATTTGCTCACCAACCAGGATGCCGAAGAGGCCCACCAGCGCCACGATCGGGGGCGCCGGTGAGCGGACGTTCAGAAGCGCGTAGATTGTCCCGACAAGCACCCCGGCGCCGAGGGAGAGGAGATAGACCTTCATGAAAGCCTCCGATGCTGTCGTTACGTAGGTCCGTTTTACTTGGCGGGACCGGATTCGGAAGCGTGTTCGCCAAGCGCCCATTTCGAGAACCGCACCTGGATGCCGTAGGGCGTGTGCGCCCGCAGGATGTCCATCACGCCTTCGTAGGTTTCGGTTCGGGCCCAGTCCTGCTGAAGTTCAAAGACATATTGGCAAGACGTGATCGGCACCGCGCCGGCCTGCACCGCTCGGTCCATCGAGCGGTTGTGCGCCTCGAGCGAAAGATCGCCGCACGCATCCGCGGGGATGTAAATCTCGAAACCTTCCCTCAGCATGTCGATCGTCGGAAACATCACGCAGGCTTCCGTCCAGAGGCCGGCGATGACGATCTTCTTGCGGCCGGTTGCGTGAATGGCTTTCCGGAAATTTGCGTCCAGCCAGGAATTCATCGAGGTGCGGTCGATGACATCGTGCTCGGGGAACAGTTCAAGTACCTCGGGCATGAATGGCCCCGAAAACGAGTCCTTGGCAACCGTCGAGATGACCGTCGGAATCTTGAACAGCTTGGCCGCCTTCGCCAGAATCTGGATGTTGTTGAACGTTACGATGCGATCGTGCGACTGCACGCCCTGATACATGGCCGGCTGATAGTCAATCAAAGCGATCGCGCTGTTCTGGGGTGTCAACATTTCGAGGTTAGACATACATTATCTCCGTGATGCGGCTCTGGAATGAGCCTGGTTGTTACATCGCTGCGCCGACGAGCGAATGCTTCGTCAGCCTTTGATGAATGTCAGCTGATCGGCGTTGAACTTATCGGCAAGCTTCTGGGCATCCCAAGCGTCCGACGAGAGCGGCAATCATGGGAGAACACCGCCGGTCGCCCGGTGCCCCAATCCCTGTAATAGATTTCCGTGCCATCCTTGACCGTGATCGTCGCCATGATGTCTCTCACTCAGCTCAACAACATTAGAACCATAGAAATCCCGCGCGACGCCCTGACGGCGTCGGTACAGTTTGATCAGGTGCTGACCAGTATCGCCCGAAATCTGATCGTCGCAACAATCGTCACGACGACGAAGATCATCGGTGCGTGGTCTAACGAGCTTGAAATGAGGTTTCTTGAACAAAAGACAGCCGATTGTTCTATTTGTCGCGTTCAACGCTTAATCGGGCAATGCCGGATCCATGATCCTTGTTTTCCAGATCCTTGCCAATGAAGCGTCCGACAGAACTGCGATGATCCGGTCGGTCGCATTTGATCGCGCCGGTCACTTCCAGGAGTTGTGGTGCAGGGGAGGAGATGAAGATGCGCCACGTCTTCATCGTGCTCGCGACCTACTGCGCTGATGCCCTTAAGCGCGAGACCATAGCCGGCCGATAGAGCTCGCCGAACTCCAAGAGCGACGCATCGTCGCCTGGCAGCAAAATCAACTTCAAAACCTGACACACTGGAAACGATCACGATCGACGCGGCCTTGACGTTTCGGGATCAGGAAGCGCCGCGGCGAAAAAACTATCCGTCGTGCATCGCGGATTTCATCCATCTCATCGTGTTGCTCGAAGAAAGAAAATCGAGCGCCATGCGCTGAAGAGCATCCGCCGCCGCCTTGCCTTGAACGACCGCGACCATCAGGTCGCAACGTCGCGAGACCGCCATGCCCACCGCCTGTCGCTGCGAGCGATCGGGCATCTGGAGATCATAGCTTCTCATTCGCCCGGGCATGTCGGCAATCCGCACCACCCGCCCCGGCTCCAAAGGACGGAAACGCTCGCTGATCAGATCGAGATCGGCAACGCGATCGACTTCCTCATCGTCGGCAACGCCGGAATCGCAATTGCAGAACCCGATCTTCGGCCGAACATACAGCTCCATCTCACCGCCACAGAATCTGGCGGAGCAGCTATACGCACGTCCCGGCGGCCATCCGTCGCGCGGAAACGGCCAGGCGATCTCCTGCCACCTTTCGGCGCGGACCGAAGCGCCGACATAGGCCGCAAAGCCGGACAGGACGACGCCGGTCACAGTCGCGCCCATCAGCAGCTGCCGCGTCGTCGTCCAGCCGCGCGGGCGCATATCAGCGCAGACCAGCGACGCTGCGCGCCGCTCCCGTCATTTCCAGAATATGCAATCCGGTGTTGGCGCGATCGACGATATAGATGTAGCCGCGCTCGTCGGTTTCCACATTGTTGGTCTGGATCGCGACCCTGCACCGATCCTTGCCATCGATGGTCACGCAGCGCTTGTCGGTCGCCGCGGTGATTGATGGGATGAAGTAGCCCACCTCCTTGGGATGATAGGGGTCGCGAATATCCAGCGCCCTTACGCCAGCATTGAAGAACGCGATGAAGGCCATCTTCTTGTAGAAGATCGGTGCCATGCTTTCATTGGACGAGTGCGAGCCGAAGCGCCCGCCCCGATCGCAGAACGAACCGCTCGCTTCCGGAACCGTATAGCTCGAAATCATCATCGGGCGATTCTCGACCGTGACATCGGCGAACCAGACCATCTGCCGGGGCTCCCCGCATTCGTTCAGGATCGCCTCATCGACGATCATCACGATGTCGCGCGTCTTGCCATCCTTGTCCTTGGCGAATTCCGCGATCGGCATCTGCTTCATCGGAAACGTGGTGTGGGCGCCGTTGAAGGCGGACATCGGCATTCGCGCGATCTCCGGAAAACGCAGATTGTCCGGCGTCGGTTCCTTGGGCCCGTTGATCAGCCTGTCGCGATCGACGATCTGCAGGAAGCCACCCTTGTTGGTGCCATAGCCGAAATAGACCCGGTTGCCATCCGGCCCGGTGGAGATCGGTCCGTGAACTTCGGTGGGCACGACGCCGGTGGCGCCAGGCTCCTGGCCGGGAAGACCGAAGTCGCGGATCTTCAAGGGATGCGCGGGATCGCTGAGATCGTAAACCTGTGTCATCCGCCGCGTGCGCCAGTCCAGCGCGCCCGACACCAGGAAGGCGATGCCGGTGTCGCATTCCCACCAGCTCTTGTGCGTGTCCTTCAGCCCGCCGATGCGTGTCACCAGGACAGGATTTGCGGGATCTGCGACGTTCCAGATTTCGTGCGCCTCGCTGCCGAATGTACGGAGCATATAAACGGCCGAACGATCGCCTTTCGGCAGCGTCTTGCCGTCGCAAACGCGAACCATCTGCGCACCGCCGCCTTCGTATTTGCCTTCCTGCCCAGGAATATGGCGAAGATATTTCGGCTGCGCGGGATCGGTGACGTCGACGATGGAGGTGCCGTTCGGCTCGGC
>JAQGKA010000061.1 GCA_028290355.1 Tardiphaga sp.
CGGCACTTCCCATTACAGAGCTTGCAAGGGTGGCGGCGAGAACGACGGCGGCAAATGAGCGAAGTCGAGTCATCATGACTACTTTTCTTGTTGTGTCGTTTCGTGCGGTCGATCAGCGGGCGTAGGCAACCACCATCGGCGCGGCAGCGGCGATCGCCGGCGAGCCGCTATAGGCGAAGGTGCCGATGCCCGACAGGTTCCCGTCGGCCGAACCGGCGATCGAAGGACCAGCCAGGATAAAGGCGAAAGCGAGGATGCAACTAAGGGTTCGCATGTGACGGTCTCCGGTAGGCGGCGCTGTCCGCCGCGTCGTTGGCAAGTGGATAACCAACAGCTGTTTCCGGACGTCTGCACCGAAAGCGGAAAACGGTTTCGTGGCTTACAAGATTTGTTTCACGGCCATCGGGCCGACGACATACTGGGCAAAAAATCCAAGGATTTTCAGTCGAGTGGCGGGAGAGCCGCGCCTTGCCGGGTGCCCGGCGCCCGATAAAATAACAGCAGCAATCCGGCAAAAATCGGCGTTTGATGGTCGAGGCAATCAGCGGGCATCCGCGACCACGATCGGTGCCGGCGCGCCGATCAGCGGGGAGCCGTTGTAGGAAAAGGTGCCGATTCCCGGCAGGCTGCTATCGTTGCTGCCAGCCATCGACGGACCGGCCAGCATGAAAGCGAAAGCGAGGATGAAGCTGAGAGTTCGCATCGGATGATCTCCATGAAGCATTTGCCCATGTGACGTCGTCATGCGCGGACCGGTTCGAACACCGTCCGTATTTCTTAACCGTCTTGCCCGGGAGAATTTTGGATCGCCTGAAGAATGTCCCGCTGTCGCACGCCGTTAATAAAATTGAACCAAAACCCGGCTAAAGCGACTGTTGAGGGCGTGTGCAACCTTTTCAGGCGACGGCGCGTTGTATTCAAACCCAGAAGAAGGATTGCAGCCGTGGGAACCAACAGCACGCGTGGGAGCAACGAAGCTCCGGCCGGTGCATCCGGACACCCCCTGATCTCAAATCCGCGTCCGCCCGCCAAATGCCAGGGCGCGATGTCGCAGCAGGGCTTCGGCGCCCATGGCAATGAATGCTATCCGCAAAAACTGGTGCAGCTGGTCGGCTATCGCGACCCAAAAGCCCTGATCGACGCCCAGGCCGAAGCCTGGGAGCGTCTGCGGCTGAAACGCGCGATGGACCAGGCGGCGGAATAGCCTACTGGACGAACTCGCCGCATTTCTGGATGGCCGCGTCGGCCTGCCCCCACGGCATGATCGGAACCGATGACGTCGAATTCTTCGGCGATCCTTCGATAATGCGATCCGAATAGACCATGTAGACCAGCACGTTTCGCTTGGCGTCGCAGCCGCGCACGATCTGCATCTTCTTGAAGAACAGCGAGCGGCGCTGACGGAACATGTCGTCGCCCTGTTCCATCTTGCCCTTGAACTTGATCGGGCCGATCTGGCGGCAGGCCAGCGAGATGTCCGAGACTTCCTCCGCCAACCCGAGCCATCCCTTGAAGCCGCCCTTTTCCGGTACGGTGAAGTGGCAGGCGACGCCCTCGACCTCGGGATCATCGACGCCATAGGTGGCGAGCTTGTCGTTCGGGCTCAGCCACTTGAACACGGTGGAGCGCCGAAAGATCAGGTCCGGCTCATCAGCCGCATGCGCCGGGGTGGCCAAAAGCGCGGCGAAAGCAAGCAGCGCCAGAATGCCGTGCGACCGGACGCCGCGCCTGAAAGACCGGGCCGGGACGCGAGAACTAGCGAATGTCATGCAACTCTCCGTGAGCAAGCTCATTATCTAGCTATTCCAGTGCGATTCGGAAGCCGCGATACCGCGCTGTTAATTTAATGTGAGGCTTTTTTGCTAGGCTGGCCGCGCAATCGTCGGTAGCCGGAGAGCTCGCGCTGGTGAACCCATTTCGCGTCTGCGAGACAAATGTTTTTAGGCGGATTCGAGGATATCGGACGTGTGCGCACTTCAGGTTTCGGTTGGTTCATCGGCGGGTAAAAGTCGTTTTCTGGGCAGCACCGTTCTTTCAAGCAGGTTTTTGCGGATCGCCCTGGTGGCGATGGCCGGGCTCGCCGGCACGGCCTCGGCCGATGCCGCCGTGTTCTGGTCGGACGAAGATCCGATGGTGATGACGCAGCCGATGCCGCCGGCACAGCCGCCGCGCCCGAAGAAGCCGCGCCGCGCAACCGCTTACAAGCTGGAAAAGCCGGTTAGGGAAACCACTAAGCCGATCGGCCCGCTGGTGATCGCGATCTCGATCGACCGGCAGACGCTCAAGCTCTACGACGCCAACGGCCTGTACGCGGAAACCCCGATCTCCACCGGCATGCGCGGCCATTCCACGCCGATGGGCGTGTTCAGCGTCATCCAGAAAAACAAGTGGCACCGCTCCAACATCTATAGCGGCGCGCCGATGCCCTACATGCAGCGCATCACCTGGTCGGGCATCGCCATGCATGCCGGTGTGCTGCCGGGCTATCCGGCGTCGCATGGCTGCATCCGCATGCCGATGGCCTTTGCCGCCAAAATGTGGGGCTGGACCCGGATGGGCGCGCGGGTGGTGATCACCCCCGGCGAAATCTCGCCGTCCGATTTTTCGCACCCGCTGCTGATCGCACACAAGCCTGAGCCCGTGCCGGTGACAGCTGTTGAGCTGCAAGACACCACATCGACGGCGAAAGCCGACAAGGCCGTGCCTGCTGCGGATGCGAAGCCGGCGATGTCGTCCGCCAGCCTGGAGCTGAAACCCGCTCTGGATGCGGAGCGGCCAAAGACCAGCTCCGACGCCAGGCGCGACCAGACCCAGACGGCCGATGCCAGCGGCGCCATGGTGCTGCCAGCAAAGTCCGCGATCATATCGGACGCATCTCCTGCGAAAGCGAATGATACCGTGAGGATAACGCGGCGCGATGTCGATGAAGCCGCGGCAAAGAGCGTTGAGCTCTCGGTTCCCGAAGCAAAACCTTCCGAGCCTGCGCCGAACGAAACGGTCAAGGCCGCGGCCAGCAATCCCGTGAGCACGCCGGACGCGAAGAAGGATGAGACGCGCCCGGCCGACGCCGGCAAGGCTGCGGCCGTGCCGGGCATCGATCCCTCGCCTGCCGTGGCAGCGGCGCCGAAGCGCAGCGGCCAGATCGCCATGCTGGTCAGCCGCAAGGACGGCAAACTCTACGTGCGGCAGAACTTTGCGCCGCTGTTCGACGTGCCCATCACCATTGCCTCGAGCGACCGTCCGCTCGGCACCCACGTGTTCACCGCCCGCGCCGACAAGGACGACGCCAAGGCGTTGCACTGGTCGGCGGTATCGCTGCCCGCGGTGCCGCGCCGCAGCGACGAAGACGACAGCATGACGCGCCGCCGCAAGTCCACCGGCGCCATCGAGATGAAAACAACGCCGCTGTCCAATAGCGCCGCCGAGGCGCTGGACCGCCTGACGATACCGGCGGACGCGATGGCACGCATTACCGACGCGCTGGCGAGCGGCAGTTCGATCATCGTCTCCGACCAGGGCATCGCGGCCGGCGGCGAGACCGGCGAAGGTACCGAATTCGTGGTACCGCTGCGCTAAGACTTGCGGCGTCATAACGGGTTGTTGAGCGCTGCATCGCCCCGATCGCGCTATGGTCGCCGTCGAGCCGAACCGGTTCGACGAGGATGCAGATGATCGATCGCAGGCAGATGCTGACGACGGCGCTGGGTGCAATGGCCTGTGCAGCATCCCCGCGCGGCGCCGTGGCGCAAGGCGCCGTCAGTCGTATCACGGCCTACAGCTTTTCATTTCCCGCGCTGAACGGCGGCGATATCCGGCTTGCCGATTTTGCGGGGCGGCCGATCATGGTGGTCAATACCGCGTCGCTGTGCGGCTACACCCCGCAATATGCCGGCTTGCAGGCCCTGTGGACCGAGTTTCGCGACCGCGGCCTGATGATCGTCGGCGTGCCCTCGAACGATTTCGGCGGACAGGAGCCCGGCGGCGAAGCGGAGATCACCGCCACCGCGCAAGGACATTTCGGCATCAGCTTTCCGATGGCGGCGAAGACGTTCGTAAAAGGGACGAATGCGCACCCGTTCTACAAATGGGCGGCAGAGGCGCGCCCGCGCGACGTGCCGCGGTGGAACTTCCACAAATATCTGGTGGGCCGCGACGGCTATCTCACCGATTCATTTCCGGAAACGCTGGAGCCGACGGATACACGGATCAAGACCGCAGTCGCCCGCGCCCTCGCCGACAGCTGACACGTCAGCCCACCGCGGCGAATCGGCGACTTGGGGATAAGGACGGTTGCCGTGGCGGCGCAGCCGCAAATCACGCTATGCTTGTGCAACGAACCAATCGTTCATCGAGTCGGGTCACGACCCCTTGGGGTCGCGACCCGCGATTGAACTTCAGTTCAAGGGGAACACGATGCGCATTGCAGCAGGTCTGATTTTCGCCGGCGCGGTTTCGCTGTGTGCAGCGGGCGCTTTCGCGCAGGCGCCGAAAGCGGGCGCAACGCCGCCGGCGCCGGCCGCCGCTCCTGCCCCTCCTCCGGCACCGGCCAAATCGACCTGCGCCAATCCGGATGCGCTCGGCGTCGCCCGCGTCGTCGAGATCGATACCACCGGTGGCCCCGGCTTCGGCTTCGAGCATTTCAAGCAGCTCGATTTCCTGCGCGACAAGGAAGTGGTACTGACCTTTGACGACGGCCCGTGGCAGACCACGACGCCGACGGTGCTGAAGGCGCTGGCCGACGAATGCACCAAGGGCGTGTTCTTTCCGATCGGCAAGCACGCCACCTATTATCCGGAAGTCCTCAAGGCCGTCGCGGCCGCCGGCCACACCGTCGGTGCACATACCTGGTCGCACGCGGCACTGACCAGCAAGAAGCTCAACGAGCAGCAGCGCAAGGACGAAATCGAAAAGGGTTTCAGCGCGGTGAAGTGGGCGCTCGGCGCCTCGCCGTCGCCGTTCTTCCGCTTCCCGGCACTGCAGCATCCGCCCGAAATGGTCACCTATCTCGGCACCCGCAACATTGCGATCTTCTCCTGCGACATCGACTCCTTCGATTTCAAGAGCCACAAGTCCGATCAGGTCATCACCAATGTGATGACCAAACTCGACAAGCTCGGCAAGGGCATCATCCTGATGCACGACTTCCAGAAGCACACGGCGGAAGCACTGCCGACGTTGCTGCGCAAGCTCAAGGCCGGCGGCTACAAGGTGGTGCTGATGAAGGCCAAGGCGCCGGTGCAGACCATCGCGTCCTATGACGAAGGCATCGTCAAGGACGTCAAGCTGCCGACCGTCAGCACGCGCCCGCTCAACAGCGTGGTGCAGACGATCTCGGAATAGCAGTCGCCGACCATCCCGATGTCAGTATTGCGTATCCACGGCTATGTGATCGTCTCGGCAGAAGGCATGCTCGCCGACGCCCATGGCGTGATGCCCGACACGCTAAAATTTCCCGGCGACCAGCAGTTCTTTACGGCGGCGCTGGATCACGCCGACCTGATCGTGCACGGCAAGCATTCCGCCGAGGACCAGCCCAACTCGCCAAAGCGGAAGCGGGTCGTTCTCAGCCGGGCGATCGAGGCCATCGCGCCCGATCCGGAGAACAGCAAGGCGACGCTGTGGAATCCGGCCGGCGCATCCTTTGAGGATGCCTGCGACCATGCTGGCGTCAAAGCCGGCACCGTCGCGGTGATCGGCGGCCCCGTGGTGTTTGAAATGTTCTTCGATCGCTTCGATGTGTTCTGGCTGTCGCAGGCGCCGCATCTGCACCTGCCCGACGGCGAGCCGTGTTTCCCCGGCGTGCCCGCGCAATCGCCACAGGCCATTCTCGCCAGCCATGGCCTGACCGCCCGCGAAGCTCAGATCCTTGACGCCGCTCACAACGTCAGCGTCACCGCGTGGCGGCGCGGTTAAACTAGTCTACGAGCGCGCACCGCTAAACTGAGCAATCCTCAACGGCTCCCTTCGCCGCTGCTCACGATGGCAGCGGCTCGCCGGCCTGCTCCCGGACGATGTACTCGGCGTACCAGTCCGGCCAGTTCGCATCGTGCTGGCCGCCGGTCCGCTTCTCGTGCTCGCCGTGCGCCGCCCCCGCACGTCGGAGCGCGGCAGCGAGTTCAGTCGACGAGGTGAATGTCGTGCCGCTGGTGTCCACGCGTCCGGGCAATCGCGCGGTGACCTCCTGGAACAGCCAGCCGTTGCCGTCCGGATCCTTGAACGAGGCGTAGGAGCGATAGCTGCCGCGGTCGGGATCCGGACCACCAACGCGGAGCCGCCCAAACAAATAGGGCTCGTCCGTGCCAGCGTACACGTCGCCGGCGTGGTGGAAGACGTCGCTGACTGCGACGCCGCGACCGAGCAGCTCGTTGCGGGCGGCCTCGATGTCGGAGACGATCAGGTACAGTCCCTGGGCGGAGCCGGGGACCGCCGCGGTGACGTTCTTGCCGAAGATGACCGAGCCCGGCGAGCCAGGCGGTGTGAACTGGATCACGCGGAAGTCGTCAGCAGATGCGAAGTCGGCGTCGAGCCTCCACCCGAGGGTCGTATAGAAGGCCTTCGCCCGATCGACATCCGAGACGGGGATGACGACGAGCTCGAACTTCATGTCGATCGTCGGCGCTTTCGGGGTCTCACTTGCGGTTGTCATGGCTCTCTCCTTGATGCTGAGGAAGGGGCGACACATGCAGTGCAACGTGTTTTCCTGGATCGATTGACGCAGTGACC
>JAQGKA010000137.1 GCA_028290355.1 Tardiphaga sp.
TTGCGCGGCAGTCCGGCGGTGGCGATCGCCACCAGAGGTGCGCCGACCACCACGCCCATGGCGTAGCCCGAAACGAGATAGCCGGCCTGCGGGATGGTCACGGCAAGGCTGCGGGCGACATCGGGCAACAGCCCCATGATGACGAATTCGGTGGTGCCGATGCCGAACGACGCCGCGGCCAGAGCGAGAATGGGGAGGGAAATGCGAATTGGGGCTCTCCTCGAAACGATATTGCGTTGCAGCATGGAGGGAAGTTGCACGGGAAGGGCGATTTGGCGAGCGCCGCGGCGGGGAAGCAGCATTGCGCGGTGCGGGACGGAGCGCTCCTCCGCGTCGCCTTGCTGGCCCATGTGCCCAGCCTTAAGGTTGCCTCGCACAAAGACGCCGCAGAGACAGACCTCAGCCATGATCAAACGATCCGACGCAACTTCCATCGCCTGCATGCTTGGCGTCGTTTTGGCCCTGACCGTTGCGGCTCGGTCTTCGGTCCACGCCCAGTCTGCCGATCTCGTGCTGTGCGACCGGCTCGCGGCCGATCCCGCCGATCCCGACAAGCCCGCCGACGTCAAGGGCACGCCGGAGATCGCGAAGGCCGATGTCGCCACCGCCATCAAGTTTTGCCGGACCGCGTCGGGCGGATCGCGCCGGGCGCTGTATCAGCTCGGCCGTGCTTACGCCGCGAACGGCCAGGGCGCCGAGGCCGTCGCGGCCTGGCGCAAGGCCGCCGACAAGGGCAGCACCTCGGCGATGGTCGAACTCGGCGTGATGTACGGCACCGGCGCAGGCGTCGCACGCGACGAGGCACAGGCGCGAAAGCTGCTCGAGCGCGCGGCGGAAGCCGGCAATCCGCGCGGCGTCAGCAATCTCGCGGCGCTGTCTGGTGGCGGCGGCGCGCCGTCGGATCCGGTGCGGGCGCGCGCGCTGCTGGCCAAGGGCGCGGAGACCAATGCCGAAGCGCAGTATCAGCTCGGCTTGATGCTGTCGGAAGGTATCGGCGGCGCAAAAGACGATGTCGCCGCGCGAGCCCTGTTCGAGAAGGCCGCCGCGCAAAACCACGCCGGCGCGCTGGAGCGGATGGGCGCCTTCGCCCAGAGCGGACGCGGCGGCCCTTCGGATTCAGGCGCTGCCAAGGCCTACTATGAAAAGGCTGCAGCGCTCGGCGACGAGGACGCCAAGAAAGCGCTCGAGCGCGCCAAATGTCCCTACGTCATCAAGGACAAGCGCGGCAACGTCGTAACCAATTTGTGCTTCTAGTTTTCAGACCGGCGGCCAGCCGCGCAGCGCCATGTCGGCGATGCGGCGCAACTGGCCACGGTCGGCGCCGCCGGCGGCCTGTACCGCCATGCCTTGCAGAATCGCCGAGATGTAGCGCGCGAGATCGGCGGCGTCGGCGCCGTCGGGCAGATCATTCTCGGCCAGCGCGCGCTCAAAACGTGTGCGCAGATCGGTTTCGCCTTTGGCGCGGCGTGCCATCAATTCCTGCTTGATGGTTTCGGCGGCGTCGCCGCAGCTCAGCGCGCCCTGAACGGCAAGACAGCCCGGCGGATTGTCCGGATTGGTCAGCGCCTCGGCGGCTTCATACAGCACGTGAGAGACAACCTCGCGGGCCGTGGGTTTCTTCAGCGCTTCCTGGAAATAGCCGCCGGGTCCATCGACGTAGCGATCGAGCGCCTTGCGAAACAGCTCTTCCTTGTTGCCGAAGGCGGCATAGAGGCTCGGCTTGGTAATCCCCATGGCCTCGGTGAGGTCGGCCATCGAGGCGCCCTCGTAGCCCTTGCGCCAGAACACCTGCAGCGCGAGGTCGAGCGCCTTTTCGCAACTGAATTCGCGCGGGCGGCCCATGGCCATGACGAGTCCTCCGAGGTCAACAACGAGTTTCGTACCTTTCGTTAGATAAGTCCCTTGACAGCGGATGTCGATAGTCCATCTATACCGGACGTTACGAATGTGTGCGATGCAACGTAACGGGTATCGGGTGGATCGGGGCGGCCATGGCAGGCCACTCCTTTCCAGATCGGGGGCAGCAATGGCCCGATTTGAAATTATGGGGTTCGACATGAAAAATATCATCAAAAACAAGCGCTTACTCGCCACGGGCGCGGTCCTCGCGATACTGGCAACTACGGGCGCTGCCATCCTTGGCGACCGGACCTGGACCGCGAGAGCGGAGCCGGCCGTTGCTGCAGCGCCACCTGCGGTTCAGGCGTCAGTTGCCGTCGTCGAAGCCCGCGAAACCGCGCCATCGGACGAATTTTCGGGACGCCTGGAGGCGGTCGAGCGGGTTGAAATCCGCTCCCGCGTTGCCGGCGCGATCCAGGAAATCCATTTCCGCGAAGGTGCGCTCGTCAATAAAGACGATCTGCTGATCCTGATCGATCCCGCGCTCTATGCCGCCGACGTCGCACGTGCCGACGGGCAGGTAGCCGCTGCCAAGGCCCGTCTTGTTCTGACCAAGAACGAATTCGATCGCGGGCAGCAGCTGTCGGATTCGCGCTGGATCTCGCAGAAGGACCTCGACAGCCGCATCAACGGTTTCCGTGAGGCCGAGGCCAACCTGAAGGCCGCTGAAGCCGCGCTGCAGACCGCGAAGCTCAACCTCAGCTACACCGAAGTCCGCGCGCCGGTCTCCGGCCGCGTCGGCAAGGTGGAATACACCGTCGGCAACCTGATCGCCGCGGGCCCGGGTGCACCCGTGCTCACGACTTTGGTGTCGATCAATCCGATCTATGCCAGCTTCAACGCCGACGAGCAGGTGGTGACCCGCGCGCTGAAGACATTGGCCGACGAAAAGACGCCGTCCGATATCGACCGCATCCCCGTGCATATGGGCACCACCACCTCCGATGGCACGCCGATCAAGGGCCACATGCAGTTCATCGACAACCAGGTCGATGCGAAGAGCGGCACGGTGCGGGTGCGGGCGGTGTTCGACAATGCCGACGGACGCCTGATGCCGGGTCAGTTCACCCGCCTCACCATGGGGCAGCCCAAGCCTGAGCAGACGCTGCTGGTCAGCGAACGCGCGGTCGGCACCGACCAGAGCAAGAAGTACGTGATGGTGGTCGATGCCAAGAACAAGGCGGAGTACCGCGAAGTCACCCTTGGCGTGTCGGTGGAGGGCATGCGTGTCATCCTCGGCGGGCTGAAGGCCGGCGAGCGCATCGTCGTCAACGGCCTGCAGCGCGTGCGGCCGGGCGCGCTGATCAAGCCTGAAATGGTGGCGATGGATTCCGTGTCTGCGGCGCAGACCGGGACGACCGTCGCCCAGCGCTAACCATCATCGGAATTCCCTGTCCGCACACGGGCAGGGATCGCGATTTCGAACGAAAGCCGCGAGGCCAGTGAGGTCGATCCATCGGCCGCGCGAGGACCGTTGCGCCCTGCAAGCTTAGATATTGATGAGATAGCGCCATGAACTTTTCCAAATTCTTCATCGACCGCCCGATCTTTGCCGGCGTGCTGTCGACCATCATTTTTCTCGCAGGCTTGCTGTCGATGCCGGTGCTGCCGATTTCGGAATATCCGGAAGTGGCGCCGCCCACGGTGGTGGTGCGCGCGACCTATCCGGGCGCCAACCCGAAGGTGATCGCCGAGACGGTGGCGACGCCGATCGAGGAGCAGATCAACGGCGTCGAGGGCATGCTCTACATGAGCAGCCAAGCGACGACGGACGGATTGATGACGCTGAACGTCACCTTCCGTCTCGGCACCGATCCCGACAAGGCACAGCAGCTGGTGCAGAACCGGGTGGCGCAGGCCGAGCCGCGGCTGCCGCAGGAAGTTCGCACGCTGGGCATCACCACCATCAAGAGCGCACCCGATCTCACCATGGTGGTGCATCTGAATTCGCCCAACGGCCGCTACGACATGACGTACCTGCGCAACTACGCGGTGCTCAACGTCAAGGATCGGCTGGCGCGGATCGAGGGCGTCGGCCAGGTGCAGCTGTTCGGCTCCGGCGACTATTCGATGCGGGTCTGGCTCGACCCGCAGAAGGTCGCCGAGCGCGGCCTGTCGCCGGGCGATATCGTGAAGGAAATCCGTGCCCAGAACGTCCAGGCCGCGGCCGGTCAGGTCGGTGGCTCGCCCAACGAAGCCGGTCTCGATCTGCAGCTCTCGATCAATGCCCAGGGCCGGCTGCAGAGCGAGGAAGAGTTCGGCGACATCATCGTCAAGAACGGCACCAACGGCGAAGTGACGCGACTGCGGGACGTCGCGCGCATCGAAATGGGCGCCGCCGATTACTCGCTGCGCTCGCTGCTCAACAACAAGTCGGCGGTGGCGATTCCGGTGTTCCAGTCGCCGGGTTCGAACGCCATCCAGATCTCCGACAATGTCCGCAAGGCCATGGCGGAGATGAAGGAGAACATGCCCGACGGCATGGACTACAGCATCGTCTATGACCCCACCCAGTTCGTCCGCGCCTCCATCGAGGCGGTGATCCACACGCTGCTCGAAGCCGTGGCGCTGGTGGTGCTGGTGGTGATCCTGTTCCTGCAGACCTGGCGCGCCTCGATCATCCCGTTGATCGCGGTGCCGGTTTCGATCATCGGCACCTTCGCAGTGATGCATCTGTTCGGCTTCTCCATCAACGCGCTCACTCTGTTTGGCCTGGTGCTGGCGATCGGCATCGTGGTCGATGACGCCATCGTCGTTGTCGAGAATGTCGAGCGCAACATCGAGCGCGGGCTGTCGCCGAAAGACGCCGCCTATCAGGCGATGCAGGAGGTCACCGGGCCGATCATCGCCATCGCTCTGGTGCTGGTCGCGGTGTTCGTGCCGCTGGCCTTCATCACCGGATTGACCGGGCAGTTCTACAAGCAGTTTGCGCTCACCGTGGCGATCTCCACGGTGATCTCCGCGTTCAACTCGCTGACGCTGTCGCCCGCACTCGCAGCGCTGCTGCTCAAGGGCCACGACGCGCCGAAGGATGCGCTCACCCGCATCATGGACAAGGGGCTGGGCTGGTTCTTCGCACGCTTCAACCGCGCCTTCAGCTGGAGTTCGCACGCCTATAGCGGCGGCGTCGGGCGCGTGATCTCGCGGCGCGGCATCGTCATGGTCGGCTATCTCGCGCTGATCGGTGTCACCGTGTTTCTGTTCCGCGCGGTGCCGGGCGGCTTCGTGCCGGGCCAGGACAAGCAGTACCTTGTCGGCTTCGCGCAGTTGCCGGACGGCGCCACGCTGGACCGCACCGAGGAAGTCATCCGCAAGATGGGCGAGATCGCGCTGGCCGCGCCCGGCGTGGTGGATGCGATCCAGTTTCCCGGCCTGTCGATCAACGGATTCACCAACTCCTCGAATTCCGGCATCGTGTTTGTGTCGCTGAAGCCGTTCGACGAGCGCAAGGACCCGAGCCTGAGCGGGGCCGCGATCGCCAAGGACCTGAACATCAAGTTCTCCAAGATCCAGGACGCCTTCATCGCCATGTTCCCGCCGCCGCCGGTGTCGGGGTTGGGCACGATCGGCGGTTTCAAGCTGCAGATCGAGGATCGCGCCGGGCTTGGCTATGAGGCGTTGAGCGAGGCTACCAAGGCGTTCGTGGCGAAGGCTTCGGCGCAGAAGGAACTGGTGGGCCTGTTCACCAGCTATCAGATCAACGTGCCGCAGCTCTATGCCGACATCGACCGCACCAAGGCGCGGCAGCTCAGCGTGCCCGTCACCTCCGTGTTCGAGACGATGCAGATCTATCTCGGCTCGCTCTATGTCAACGACTTCAACAAGTTCGGCCGCACCTATTCGGTGCGCGTGCAGGCGGATGCCAAGTACCGTGCCCGCGCCGACGACGTCGGCCTGTTGAAAGTGCGCTCCGACAACAACGAGATGGTGCCGCTGTCGACGCTGCTGAAGATCAAGGAGAGCGCAGGCCCCGAACGCGCGATGCGTTACAACGGCTTCCTCACCGCCGACCTCAACGGCAATGCGGCGCCGGGCTATTCGACCGGGCAGGCGCAGGACGCGATCACCCGGGTCGCCGCGGAAACGCTGCCGAAAGGCATCGGCTTCGAATGGACCGAACTGACGTATCAGGAGATCATCGCCGGCAATTCGTCCTTTGTGGTGTTTCCGGTGGCGATGCTGCTGGTGTTCCTGGTGCTGGCCGCCCAGTACGAGAGCCTGACACTGCCGCTGTCGATCATCATGATCGTGCCGATGGGCCTGCTGGCGGCGATGTTCGGCGTCTGGATCACCAGGGGCGACAACAACGTCTTCACCCAGATCGGATTGATCGTGCTGGTCGGCCTGTCGGCGAAGAACGCCATCCTGATCGTGGAGTTTGCGCGCGAGCTGGAATTCGGTGGGCGCACGCCGATCCAGGCGGCGATCGAGGCCAGCCGGCTGCGGTTGCGGCCGATCCTGATGACGTCGCTGGCCTTCATCATGGGTGTGGTGCCGCTGGTGATCTCCACCGGCGCCGGCTCCGAGATGCGCCATGCCATGGGCGTCGCGGTGTTCTCCGGCATGATCGGCGTCACCGCCTTCGGCATCTTCTTCACGCCGATGTTCTACGTGCTGCTCCGCGCTCTGGCCGGCAACCGGCCGCTGACGCAGCATGGCGCATCAACGGTGGATCCCGTGGTGACGCCGGCCGCGCATCATTGATGGAGCAGGGCACGGATGCCCCCGTGCCCTGCAGTTGAAGCGCCGCGATGGTCTGATCAGGCGTCGGTCCAGGAGGTGAAGATCGCCGCCTGGCCTCGGCGCTGTCCGACGTCGTCGATCAGCTCCCACACCGTGCCGCCGTCGATCCAGAAGCGGCGGCCGGATTTGGCGATCCGCTGGCCACGATAGTCGGAGATGAAGCCGTTGTGCGCGACAGCGTCGAGCAGCCGCTGCCGTTCGTCGCGGTTCGGCGCTTCGGCGGACAGCCGCGACGGCAGCGTGACGAACTCGTCCCACTTGTACTCAAAGCAGTCCTGCGCGGTCCGGTTGGCATAGACGAAGCGCGGATCGGCATCGGTGTTGTGCGCCAGCACGGCGAAGGGCGCATCGTTGTACAGCCACGCCGCATCCTGCCCGGCGGCCACCAGCGGCATGCCGACGGCGCGGGCATAGCTCGTCGTCAGCAACGTGAAAAAATCAGCGTCGAGCGCTGCGGCGGGTGGGGCAGGGACAATGGCCATGAGATCCTCTGAGTGTGGACCGACGAGGTAGCTCTCGCTGTCCGCCGGACGGGGTCTATGGCTGGCCGCCGGCCTCGACGCGCCGCAGGCACCAGTAATACGAATTGGGGCCGTCGAAGAACGAGGTCTGGCCGGCGCAGACCTTGGTCGCGCGCGCGGAGGCGTGCCTCATGAAATAGATGTTCTCGGCTCCCCACAGGATGGTGGAGACGACAATGAAGGCGATCGCGCCGTATTTCAGGTACCAGCCCATCGCGGCAGCGTAACGCAAGCTGGTTTCGGGATGGTGAAGGGCATGGCCGGTCAACCCTTTGTTTCAAATTGCCGGGCACATTGCCGGGACCGTGTGAGTCGCCGATGTCCTGTCGCAGATATCTTGTCTCAGATTTCCTGGAGCCGTTCGTGAATGAGAGCCTGATTTCCACCTGCCAGCTGTTCCTGATCCCGCTGACGATCCTGTTCGCCGCCGTTGGCGTCGCCAATACGCGCTTCGTCAAGCTCCTGGTCTGCCTGCTCGGCGTGGCGCTGGCGGCGCTGTGGCTCTATCGCATCTGGCTGTGGACCGGCCTTTCGCTGATCGACCGCCGTACCGGCCTCGGGCTATCTGGCATGTTCGCGCTGTGCTGGGTGCTGACGCTGCTGCATCAGGTGAAAAGCAGCTTTGGCGGCGGGTATGAGCGGAGATAGGCGAGGCGGACAAGTCGCTCATCCGCGCTGCGGACTGCAGCCATTTCGCTCAGGCAATGCCGAGTGAAAAGGCCAGTGTGCCGATGGCGGCGTGCGACAGGATCAACGGCCAGATGTTGAGCATCCTGAGATAGGCGATGCCCCAGACGATGCCGACCAGGAATGTGTTCACCATTAGAGCGGTGTCGCCATAGGCGATATGGATCAGGGAAAACACCGCCGACGAATACAGCACGTAGACCCAGGCGCTGGTTTGCAGCCGGTCGGTCATCAATTTGGGAATCGACCGGCACACCACCTCCTGACACGGACTGGAGACCAGCACATAGAACGGCGCAAAGCCGAGCCAGGCCGGCGGCTGGTGGTCGAAGGTGAAGAGATGGGTCTGCAGCACCACGATCGCGGCGAGCCCCGCGGTCAGCGCGGCGCAACTGACCCAGTGCTGTCGGAACGATGGCCGGCCGAGCCCCAGCTCGGCGAAGGTAAAGCCGGCCAGCAGGCACAGCGCGATGCACAGGCCGGATACGACGAGGAGGGCAGGCATCCGGTAGTCGAACGGCAGCACGCCCCAATGAATGGCGAGCCCGGGCAGCATCAGCAGCACCGCAAATCCCGGCAGGGGCGCGATGGCTCGCCATTGTCGCAAAATCGTCATCGGGCTTTAATGCGGACGTCATGTGTTGGTTTCAGGGCAGGGCGCCATTCGACGCAGGCGTGGCCCCAGTTCGTGAAAAGTGCGCGCTGCAACTGATCGCGAACTTCGGAAAGCGGGCACTAGCGCCGCAGGAACGCCCCGAACGCGCGCGGCCCATTGCCGACCTTGATTTCATCCACAACGATCAGCTTGGCGGTGTCGATGATGCTAAGCGTGTTGCTTTCCCAATTGGCCACGATGATGCGTTGTGCGTCGGCGGTCGCTGCGATCCCTTCCGGATAGTCGCCCACGGTGATGCGCTTGATGGGTGCAAGCGAGGCAAGATCGAACACGCTGACGGTGCCGTCATATTGGTCGGTGACGAAGCCCCGACCCTGGGCCAGCGCAATTGCATAGGGACGCAGGCCAACACGGACGCGACCGATCTCGCGCGCTTCTGCGATATCGATCACCGACACGTCGTTCGACCCGACATTGGCCGTGTAGGCTCGCCGCCCGTCCGCATCGACGGTGACGCCGAACGGGCGAGACCCGACCTTGATGGTGGCCCGCCGCTCCCGCGTGGCGGTATCGATGACCGACACGCTGTCGTCATCGCGATCGGCCGAGAGCAGGAGGCGCCCATCCGGTGTCACCGCAAGGCCCGACGGCGACGATCCGACGGCGATGCTCGCGGTGACGCGCTGCGCATGAGGGTCGATCACGCGGATGGCTGCGGCATACCAGTCGGCGACATAGACGACCCCGCCATCCGGAGCAGCAGCGACCCCAAGCGGGCCGCCACCGACCTCGATCCGACCGGTCACTCGCCGAGCGGCGGCGTCCACCACCGTCAAGGTCTTGCTGTCAGGACTCGTCACGTAAGCGAAGCGTCCGTCGGCACTGACGGCGACGCCGGCAGGCTTGCCGCCGATGGCAATGGTGGCAACCGGCCGGGACGTCGCGAGGTCCACGACCGTGAGGTCATCGCTGAGCTGGTTGGTGACGAATGCTTCCTCGGCCTGCGCGACGCCGATGCCGGCGAGCGCGGCCGCGAAAACAACCGCTCGCACAATCAGCTTCCGCTCTCGATCTTCTTCTTGAGCGCCTCGAGGCCCGTGCGATAAAGGCCGCTTACCGCCTTCACGGCGGCTTCGTCGCTCAGCTCCGGCGGCGGGTCGTTGTTGGGATAGCCGCGATAGAACGCGCCGGCCCATTCCAGCAGGCTGCCTTTGCCGTCCGCGCTGGGCGACACCGTCAAGGTAGACGAGTAATTAGTCACCGGCAGCACCTTCACGTCCACGGCGTTGATCCGGTATGAATAGCTCACCTTCTCGGCATCGTATTTGTAGAGTTCTTCATCGACGGTCGCGCCCGTCGCGAGCGTCAGCCGCCTCGTGGCGCCGATCTCGTTGCCCTTCTCGCCCTCGGTCTTGCTCACCGGTGGCAGCCAGCTCATGTCCTGAAAGTTGCCGATCACGGCCCACACCTTGGCGGGCGGCGCATTGATCTCGATCGATTCCCGCACCTTCTGACGCGTCGGCCCGTGCGCCGAAGCCGTCCCGACAACAGCCAGCACGGCCAGCGCGGCCGTCAGCCTTCCAATCGTTACCTCATCTCGCTATCCTCACCGTTCTTTTATTGTCCGCGCGGACGACGCACGGCTGAACCATCCTAGCAGTCTGCGGAAAAACTTAAGAAAGAGGCGATTAA
>JAQGKA010000129.1 GCA_028290355.1 Tardiphaga sp.
CCGGCAAGTATCAGCGCGGCGCCGCCCCGCCCGCGGATTCGCGCTTCGCCAAGGCGCCAGCGCTGCGTGATCGCTCCGTCACCCCGCGCAACGAAGCGATCGTCGAGAAGCTCGAAGCCTTCGTGAAGGCACGCGGACATACCATGCTGGAGCTGGCATTCTCCTGGCTCGCCGCGCGTCCGCAAGTCTCCAGCGTCATCGCCGGCGCGACGCGGGTCGAACAGATCGAGCAGAACGTGAAAGCGATCGAGTGGACCATCAGCGCCGAGGACATGGCGGAGATCGACGGGATCACATTGGGGTAAAAGAGGTCCCTAGCCCGGATGGAGCGAAGCGCAATCCGGGCTAGGGATTGCAAGCTATCCCACCAGCCCCTGCATCGGCCGCACCAGTGCGCTGTCGGGGAACACGCTGTCCGCCAGCACGCGCTCGCTGAGGCCGAGGTGGTCGTGCAGCACGCCCTTGAGGATGGCGCGCAGGTCGGTGGTCGGCGCGAGATCGCGGGCCTCGAACAAGTTCGCGGGCTTCAATCCCGGCCAGTCCGATATCACCCGGCCGCCCTTCACCGCGCCG
This sequence comes from Tardiphaga sp., assembly GCA_028290355.1. Lineage (GTDB taxonomy): Bacteria > Pseudomonadota > Alphaproteobacteria > Rhizobiales > Xanthobacteraceae > Tardiphaga. The sequence continues at coordinate 574 of JAQGKA010000129.1, forward strand.
CCGGCGAGCAGCGCCACCGTGCCGGTGCCGTGATCGGTGCCATCGGTGCCGTTGATTTTGGCGGTACGGCCGAATTCGGTGGCGACCACCACGACGGTATCGCGCCAGTGATCGCCGAGGGTGGTTTCGAATTCGACCAACGCGCCGTCGAGTCCCCCCAGCAATTGCGCGAGACGGCCGACCGGGCCGCCCTCCTGCGCATGGGTATCCCAGCCGTCGAAAGCGAGTGCTGCGACGCGCGGGCCATCATCGGCGGCCATCAGCTTGGCGGCGCCGCGGGCGACCTGCCGCATCGCCGTGATGGCATTGCCGGCGGACTTCGGCTTCATGTCGTCACCCACCGCAATCTTGTCGAGTTGCAGGCCCTGCGACAACGCCGTCGCCAGCGCGGGATCGCGGTGCTTGTAGAGCTCGATCAGCCGCATCGCGGTGTCATCCGCCGCGGTCGGCAAGTTCACCGGCGCCCAGCCGACGGTCGGCGCCGCGCCACGCAACACCAGCGGCGTGGTCGGGCCGATGGCGAGGCCGCTGCTGACGCGCTCGCCGCGCGGCAGTGCCACCAGCGCGCGATTGAGCCAGCCGGATTGCACCCGACCGGGACCGGCAAAGCCGCTCTCCAGCACGTCCTGGCCGTCGAAATGCGAACGGTCGCGATACGACGTCGCCACCGCATGAACGACGGCCGCTTTTTTCTCGCGGTACATCCGCGCGAATTCCGGCATCGAGGGATGCAGGCCGAAAAACGAATCCAGCATGGTCGCCGCATGCGGGCCGTCCGAGGTCAGCGCGATCGAGCCATGCAGGCCGGCGTAATCGGGATCGCCGACCGGCGCGACAGTCGCCAGGCCGTCCAGCGCGCCGCGCAAGATCACCACGATCAAACGAGGATCGCGCGCATCCGCGGCACGGGCGAACTTTGGAATATAGGCCCAGGCGGCAAACGCAGCACCTGACAGCAACAGCGAGCGGCGGGTGGTGCGCAGCGATGTGCGGCTTTCACGGCATTCCATCGTCATCTCCTCTGGAATTCCGGGGCCATTAGCAGCAGCGCCAAAGCCTGCTGCCGCGTCTCCGCGCGCGCAATGGTGTTGCGGGTTTCGGAAGAGGCGGCGTCGCCGGCGACCACATCGAGCAACTCGCGGGCATCGATACTGTCGGCGATCCGCGCCGAGACTTGCGCGGCGATATCAAGCCGCAGCTTCATGCCTTCCGGCACGGCCCAGGCGGCATTGCTGTCCGGAAAACCGTTCGGCCCCGGCGGCGTCCATAGCGGCTGGCCGAGCACACCGAGGCTGACGATGTAGCGGCCGGGATCGTCCGGAATCCGCGCCAGCACCCGGCCGATGGCAATCAGATATTCGTAGGGGCTGCGCACCTTGGACAGCGGGGCCTGCCACGCCTCGTCGGAATCCAGCAGCGCGATCGCCAGCGCCTTCAGATCGCCGTCGGACTTTTTGAACACGGCTTGCAGCCGCGCCACCAAGGCCGGTGGCGGATCATCGGCGACAAAATGCTGCGCGAATTTGGTGGCGATGAATTTCGCGGTCGATGGATGCCGCGCGATATCCGCCAGCGCCGCCTCGCCTTGCGTCACGCCGGTGTCGTCATAGGTCTTGCCGAGCAATGTCTGCGGCCCCGGCTCGTGGGCATTGGCGTTGAAGGCAAAGCTGCCGGGCGTGCCGATGCGGCCTTCGCGGCCGGCGAAGGTCCAGCCGGTGATGATCCGCGCCAACGTGGTGACATCGCCCTGCGAGTAGCCGCCGCCGACACCGAGCGTGTGCAGCTCCATGATTTCGCGCGCGAGGTTTTCGTTGAGGCCGCGCTTGCCGTTCTGTCCAGCCTTGGAGGTCGGCCCGATCGACTGCTGGTTGTCGAGGAAGAACAGCATCGCCGGATGCTGTTCGACGGCGCGCAACATGTCGCTGAATTTTCCCAGCACGAATGGCCGGATCGCCTCGCGCTCGAACGACCCGGCCCACATCCGCGCCGGATCGCCCTTGTTGGCGGAGATGCAAAAATGGTTCGACCAGAACACCACGAGGCGCTCGACGAAGCCGCAATCGGCGATGGT
>JAQGKA010000142.1 GCA_028290355.1 Tardiphaga sp.
CGCCGAACGCAGCGTCGATGCCACCTGGAAGCGGATCGGCGCACTCCTCGGCAAGTTCTCACCAACAGAATGCGCCAACTACTTCGTCAATTCCGGATATGCGTCAGCGTAGAGTCATCATGCACTAGGCGGGGAGAGGTGACAAACATCACATCAGATGCACGGCGTGCGGGGCGAACAGGCCGATCATGGTGAAGGCGATGCCGGCCAGCGCCAGAAATCCGGACACCCAGGCCAGCGCGATCATGCCGGTGATGATGGTGGCCGACGCCAGCACGATGCCGATCTGAAAGGCGGCCGAGGCCACTTCGTAATGATGATAGCGCGCCATCGCCAGATCGCGATCATGCTCGGCATGCTTGGCGCGCTCGGCGAGCTGCTCGGAGCCTTCGCCGGTCTCGGGCTCGGAACGGTAGCGATCCGCGGTCTTCTTCCACTCATCGATCTGCTTGGAGAGCGCCGCCTTGGCGGCCTCATCGCCCATCAGGCCGAGACTGAGCCGGGCCTGGTCCGAGGTCGCCTGCACCACCGTGCGGCGAATGCTCTTGGCCTGGAAGAAAGCCCACAGGTTGGATGATTCGACATTCTTGCTGATCGATTCGGTCTGCGCGCCCTTGCCGAGCGTCTCCGACAGCGCCAGGCACAATGCGATTACCGCAATCAGCAGGGCTATCTTCTTGTTGGACCCGGAAGCATGTTCGGCATGCTCCGCGTGCTCCATGCTTTCATGCGCGCTCATCGGTCAATTCTCCCTGCTGATAATCCGCGAGCATTGGCCGAACCGCGCGGCCCGCGCAAGCAAAACCGATGCAGCCCGCATGACATACAACTGTCATCGCAGCCAAACTCCCAACTGTCATCGCCCGGCTTGACCGGGCGACCCAGTATTCCGTGCGCCAGTGTTCAATCACCAGCGATGCCGCTTACTGGGTCCCCCGCTTCGCGGGGGATGACATCCGGTGGTGGACGAGAGAGCGCCGGCTCACGCCCGCGGATGCGCGGTCTTGTAGACTTCGAACAATCGCTCGGTGTCGATGCCGGTGTAGATCTGCGTGGTCGATAGCGAGGCATGACCGAGCAGTTCCTGGATCGCGCGCAGGTCGCCACCGCGGGTCAGCAGATGCGTGGCGAAGGAATGCCGCAGCGCATGCGGCGTGGCGCTGTCGGGCAGGCCCAGCGCGCCGCGCAGCCGCTCCATGGTGAGCTGGATGATGCGCGGGCTGAGCGGGCCGCCGCGGGCGCCGACGAACATCGGGCCTTCCGCTGGCAGCGGGTGCGGGCACATCGCCGCATAATCCTGGATCAGCGCCAGCACATTCTGCAGCACCGGCACCATGCGGGTCTTGTTGCCCTTGCCGTTGACGATCAGCACGTCGCCGGCGCCGGGCGCCGGCACCTCGCGACGCTTCAGGCCGAGCGCTTCGGAAATACGCAGCCCGGAGCCATAGAGCAGCGCCATAACGGCGGCATCGCGGGCCCAGATCCATGGATCGCGATTCTCGCCGGCGCGCTCGTCGGCATCGGTGAGGCGTTTCGCCGACACCATCTGGATCGGCTTCGGCAGGCTCTTGCCGACTTTTGGCGCGCGGATCGCCGACAAGGCACCGACAGTGCCGTTGCCTTCACGCTCCAGGAATCGTCCGAACGAACGCAGCCCGGCCAGCGCCCGCATCAGCGAGCGGCCGCCGATGTCGTCGCCGCGCCGCGCCGCCATGAAGGCGCGGACATCGCTGGCTTCCAGCGCGGCGAAGCGGGGAATACTGACCCGGGCACCCCAGTGCTCGGCGAGGAACATCAGGAACTGCCGGACATCGCGAGCATAGGCTTCCAGCGTCTTGGGCGACAGCCGCCGCTCCGCGCGCAGATGCGACAGCCAGCGCGTCATCTGCAGCGAAATATCCTCCGCGGCGCAGGCGAGTTCAATGGGCGCAGGGGTGGTGGGCTTGGCAGAGATCGGCTTGGCCATGAGGATGCCTTGCAAGGCGCGACGCGCGAACAGACCAAGAGTATCACACCGCCCGGTTTAGCCTTCGTGAACCGCCGCGCCCCTGTTCACTCCGGGAACCGCTTCAGCGGCTCGGCGATACCGGCGGGCAGTCCGGTGCGCGCCGCGTTCATGGTTATTGCCAGAAACGTGTAATAGCCGTTGATCCCGAGCAGATCGATCACGCCGGCCTCACCAAACTTGGCCACCGCCCTGTTCCAGGTGGCATCGCTGACCCGCTTGCTGCGCTGGATCTCGACCGAGACGTCGTAGGCCGCTTCCTCGTCCTCGGCCATGCCGACCGGACGCCGCCAATCGGCAATCGCATCCGCGATCTCCGGCTTCAGCCCGGCCTTGATGGCGATGTCATGATGCGCGACCCATTCATATTGCTGGGTCCATTCCCGTGCCGTGATCAGAATGATCATTTCGCTCAGGCGCGGCGCCAGCGCGCTCTTGAAGCGCAGATGGTCGCCCATCGCCTTGGCGCGCAGCATCACTTCCGGACTGCGAATCAGTGGCACGAACGGCCCGCGCACCTCGTAGCCACGGCCACCCGCAAATTCCTCCGCCGCCTTCTTCTGGGCCTCGGAATATTTGTCAGGCGCGATCGGCGGCATCCGGTCCTGAGCCATGGCAGGCGCCGCGATGGCACAGAGGACAGCAACCCTGGCGAATGTCGTAGCGAGCCGATGGCCCATGGTGTTCCCCCTTTGCTATTGTTCTTGTTTCATTGTCGCGATGGCACATTGGTCGTACCACCGGCGCACTGGTTCCGGCCGGCACACGACCTTAAGTTACCCGATACCTCAATTCGAGCCTGATTCTTCGATGGACGATTCCGCGCGCACCCACAAACCATCGGCATCGTCGTCGGGCGTCGTCGATGTGCTGGTGCCGGTCGCGCTGAATCAGGCCTATTCCTACCGCGTCCCGCGCGGGCTCGATCTGCAGCCCGGCGATGTGGTCAGCGTGCCGCTCGGCGCCCGCGACGTCATCGGCGTGGTCTGGGCCGAGAATCCCAATCCCGATCCGCGGCTGCACAATCGGCTCAAGGAAATCGGCGAAAAGCTCGACGTGCCGCCGCTGAAGCAGGAACTGCGCACGCTGGTCGACTGGGTCGCCAATTACACGCTCTCGGCAAGGGGCATGGTGATGCGGATGACGCTGCGGATGGGCGAGCATCTCGGCCCTGAGCGGGTGCGGCTGGGCGTGCGGCTGGTCGGCGACGCGCCGAAGCGGATGACGCCGGCGCGCGGCCGGCTGATCGAGATTCTGTCCGACCGCCTGCTGCACGGCAAATCCGAAGCCGCCAAGGAAGCTGGCGTCAGCGCCGGGGTAATCGACGGTCTCGTCGATGAAGGCACGCTTGTCGTCGAGCCGATGGCCCGTGCGCTGCCGCCGCCGGCGCCCGATCCGTCATTCTGCGAGCCGGATTTCTCCCCGGACCAGCGTATCGCCGCCGACGCGATGCGGACCTTTGCGGCCAAGGGCGAATTTCACGCCGCACTGCTCGATGGCGTCACCGGTTCCGGCAAGACCGAGGTCTATTTCGAGGCGGTGGCGGAAGTGATCCGGCGCGGCGAGCAGACGCTGATCCTGATGCCGGAGATCGCGCTGACCGGCCAGTTTCTCGACCGCTTTGCCTTGCGCTTTGGCGTGCGGCCGCTGGAATGGCATTCCGAGCTGACGCCGCGCACCCGCGCCCGCAACTGGGCCTCGATCGCCGCCGGCGAAGCCCATGTGGTGGTCGGCGCGCGTTCGGCGCTGTTTCTACCCTATGCGAAGCTCGGCCTGATCATCGTCGATGAGGAACACGACCAAGCCTACAAGCAGGACGAAGGCGTGCACTACCACGCCCGCGACATGGCGGTGGTCCGCGCCTCGATCGCCAAAATCCCGATCGTGCTGGCCTCGGCGACGCCATCGGTGGAGACCGAGGTCAATGCCCGCAAGGGGCGCTACCAACGCATTGTGCTGCCGGCGCGGTTCGGCGGCCAGCACATGCCTCATATCGAGGCCATCGACCTGCGTCGCGAAGGCCCGATGCGCGGCCGCTTCATCGCGCCGCGCCTCGCCGAAGCCGTGCAGATCGCCATCGATCGCAAGGAACAGGCGCTGCTGTTCCTCAATCGCC